>NZ_JADBUN010000134.1:0-10980 GCF_020245625.1 Microcystis sp. M049S2
TAAACCTTTTAGACTTTTTTTCCCTCAAAAAGTGCCAACCATTGGAGTGATCGGGGGTAAAATCCCTGAACTTTTTCCCTGAAAATTAGGTAATTGACCAGATGAAAATCGCTAAAACCCCACACCCCACACCCCACACCCTACACCCCACACCCCACACCCTGCCCCCAGGAAAACCTTTTTCAGCAGACCCTACTTATGTTTTCCCATCTCATCATCATTAAACCCCTCGGCATGATGTACGGCAGTTCCGGCGCGTTCCTCTCCCCAGAAAACCTTGTCGGACGTTCTGGCTCTAAATTTCCCCCCGATGCCGCCACCCTATCCGGACTATTTTTCAGTGCCAATAAAACGACCCATCAGTATAGCCATCGGGAATTAAGAGACAACCTCTTCATCGCTGGCCCCTTCTGGGCCGAAACCGATAGTCTTCGTAACGTCTATATCCCGATTCCCCGCACGAAAATAATCGCCACCGACAAATCCGACGAATGGCGAATCATAGCTGCACCCGATCGACAAGTCGTCTGGGAGCGAGATTGCGACAAGGACTCAATAGAACCCGAATTTTCCTGGATTTCTAGTGAAGATTGGACAGAATCGGCGCAATACATCGCCGACAAAGGATTTGCGGAACTCTCACCGTGGGAATTTACCCCGATCCTACATCCCAAGCTAGAGATCGATCGACGCTGTACCGTCGAGAAGGACGGTCTGTTTTTAGAATACGCCGTGCAGATGAAGGAGGAAACCTGTTTGATCTATCTAGCCACCCATCCCCTCGATCCGGGATGGTATAAATTCGGCGGAGAAAATCATCTAGTCGAGATCGAGAGCGTTGAGATTAAACCCGATTGGGCCATCTATCAATTGCTGAGACAGCCAATCGAACAGGCCTTTGCGACGATTACTCCGGCCATCTGGGGATCGAAACGATTTTCCTCCCGAATTCCCGAACAACCCGATTTCCCCTCAGTTCAACTGCTGCTCACCGACAAACCCATCCCCTACCGTTACGGTTTAGGTGGACGCTTGGGACGGGGTAGGTATTCCGTTCCTTCGGGAAGCGTGTATGTGCTGGAAGAACCGATCGGGCGATCGTGGTGGGACTGGCCGGAAGACTGGTTTCCTAGAGAGGGGTTTCCCCTCAAACATATCGGCTGTGGACTATCTCTACCGCTAACAATAAAAGGATTGAATTGAATGTATCTAAAAGCCTACGGCATCATTGAAACCCTTGCCCCACTCCATCTGGGAGCCGCCGCCGGGGAAGAAAGCGGCAACCTTAACCTGATCTTTCGCGATCAGTTTACCCAAACGGGCATAATCCCCAGTAGTTCCCTACGCGGTCGTCTCCGCTCCGATATGTTAGCCCGTTTAACAAGCCAATACAAGAAGCAAGGGCAACCCCCGGAACAGGCCAAAACGAGCGCATTACAAGAAGTGGAACGCTGGTACGGCCGCGGTGCGGAAAAAAACCGACAGGAAAACTACGATTACGAATCGATTATCAAACCAGAACACGCCTCGATCGTCTGGCTGCCGGTTTTCTGCCCCGGACAACCGATCGTTTGGGTTAGTTGTCCGAGTTTACTGCGACGCTACCAACGCATTGCCGACGTCAAGGCAGACATCCCCCCCGAGTACACCGGCTCGCAAACTCTAAAAACCCGTTCCAAAAACAACTCTGACCCCGTACTTTTCTTCAACTTGGGGTTTATCACGGTGAGTTACCCCAATTGGGATCTAACACCCTGGTTTCCCCTCAAAAACCTGCCCGCCGTGGTGGTCGATGACAATGATATGGGTATGATCCACGATATGGCCCTCTATCGTCAGAGTCGCGTGCAGTTAGAAGAAGATCGGAAAGTGGCGGCTAATAAAGCGTTTTTTAATGTCGAGGCAATACCAGAAGGAACAGTCCTCGCTTTTCCCCTTGCCCTTAAACCGATCGATGATAACGTTTGGGACAACTGGAAACCACTGGAACAAGATAAAACGGGGGATATTTATCTAGGGGGACTCGAATCGGTCGGCTTCGGCCACTGCATGATGACCTTGAAAAACTTATCGAAAGTTTAACCGGAAACTGTTAAGTAGGTAGGCGTTAAAAATTATCAGATGCCCCCCTTATCAAGGGGGATCCCCCCGCCTATCGGCACCCCCCTTATCAAGGGGGGCAGGGGGGATCGAACCTAAAATCCATTTTTAATTTAATTATAACCAGCTACTTAGGAGACGCGAAATGACATGGAATCCTTATAACCTCGATCGGGCTGCCCAGGAATTGGTCTTAAAATACCGAGACAGCGACAAGGTGTTAAATGAATCCCACAAAATGAGAACCACCGTCGCCTACGGTTTAGAACGTTTTTGGGGTGAACACCTGAGATTGATCGACAAAAATGACGCTACTGATCAACAAAAAGGACGATACTGGCGAGATGTCTGGCAGAAATTCGTCGATATCTTAGAAGATGCGGGATTACGGGTTCCCCGTGGCAAGATTAATCCTCAAGATAAACCGGAAGCTCAAACCAAAGCTATCCAAGCGATCGCCAGAGAGTTCTGGAATCAAGAAACTTTTCCCCTAGAAGATCAGAGAATCGCTCTCTACGTCCTCACCCAACTTTGTGATAGCTTGGTCTGGTGGACGCAACGATACAAACAACCTAGCACCAACCCCCAAAATTCCAAGATCGAGGAGGAAGAATAAAATGCCAGACTGGTCAGATGTACCCCTCCTCTATCAAGCACAGATCGAGGGAAGATGTCAATTACAAAGACAAGAAAATAAACAAAAAGCGCGAGCCTACGATTGGGTCGATCAGTGGACTAAACTTTATCATTCTGCTGACGATAGCGGTGGTCGATCCGGGCAACCCGATAACAGTAACCAATGGAGACGAAATTTATCTCCCGTCAACAGAAATAACTCCCCCGAACCACCGCAATTTAGCGAAGAAGCCAAGACGCGACCCTATACTATGACTTGGCGACTCGTCACCAATGGAGGTCAAGATGATGGCATTATCCGACCGGCTATCGGGGCGCGGGGTTATCCCTACTACCCCGGATCATCGATGAAAGGGGCTTTCCGTCGTGCCTGTGCCTGTACTACCGAACAAGCTCTAAAGTATTGCGGCAAACCCTCCCAAGGCGATCAGGGTTCTGAACCAGGTATTCTGCGCTTTCTAGGAGGCTATCCTACGGATAATAACTGGACTAAAAACTTAGTCGATATCGCTCACCCCCAGCAGGAAAAACAAGTTATTCAAGACGGAAAAACTAACGCTAATGTACTATTATCTTTTCACGAGGTAACTCTCAACTTCGGGATTTCCAGTACCATTCCCCTCGACGAACAAGAATGGCGAACGATCTGGCAAATTTGGGAGAAAGCGATCGGCAATGGACTCGGTTCCAGAGTTAGCGCCGGATACGGTCGCTTTAAAGATGTACCCTCACCAGAAACCCTCTTACAAGTTCATCTCAAAGGACAGGGAATCGCCGCTACATTACTCGACAAAACTCCCGAATTCCGTCCCAATATGTTTAAAGCAGCCCTTCGAGGTCATACCCTACGTTTACTAGGAGGAATGACCGATGAAAAGACCGCTAAACATCTGACCCAAATCCTCTGGGGAGGTATCGACGGAGCCGCTACTCTGGGACAACTCGGCATCAGCTTCACCTACCATGATGATGATTTAAAATTTGACAAACATCCCTACACTCCCCCGGGTAAAAGCGAGCAAATTATGCCTCTATACAATCTCAAACGGGGAACTTTACAAATTTCCTGTATGAATCGTCGCACTTCCTCGGAAGAGCGGCAAGAACTCGCGGAATTAGCCAAGGCAATAGTGCAATTCTCTCTCTTACTCGGTGGATTCGGCAAATCATGGCGAAGAGCGGATCACCGTCTCTTTTTCTGTCCCTATTTAGAAAAAGGCAATAAACCGATGATCGGGTGTCATTGGGAATTTATAGACTCTTCAAAATCTCTTTATCTTCCTATCACCGATTTACAACAAGATCTATCGCAATTTATCGATCGCCTTCGGACACTATTCCAGAATTACGCCGCTAAACAAGGCTATACTATTCATCCCGATAATCCTGTACACTGTGATTGGCGAGAAGCTTGGTATCCTTACGATAATCAAGGTGGGGTGCAAGTCTGGGGAAGAATTGTCGAGGATCGGATTAAAGCTATCAAATGGTTCCATCAACCTTACGAGGGAACCCACACCCTGCGGAACTTACAAGGAAGCATCGGACGGGACTCGCAAACTGGAAGACTTTGGCATCGAATTTACCCTTATTATCAATTGAATTCTGAAGGTAAACTGCAACGACAGAAACCACCGATCGAACTATTGACTTTCTTTCCCGAACCAACCGAGGATAGCGCTCATTTTATCGCTTTTCTCAACGAGCGATCGGACTTTGTAAAAATTTGGTAATATTTGTCATATTTATCGGGTATGCTGAAAAAGTACGGGCGAAGCATTCGGATAGAAAATCTACAGTTTCACCGATAGGTTATTGCCCGAATGCTTCGCCCCTACAGGACGCGGGCCGATAAAGACGCAAGGTTTTGAACGACGATCAAAATCTTGCACCTGTGAGAGCAAAACAGAACCCTAAAACCCTTACCTCGTCCATATTGCCCATTTATTCAGCAAACCCTATTTATCGGGTAAAACCATGACTACTTGGATTATCACAACGGGAAACAGCGATATTCAATTAAATACCGATGCCAATTGGACGAGAGGGGAGCGATTATTTGAGAAGGCTAAAAACAACAAACCTCTCTGTAATTGCCAGGGAGAAGGTAAAGATTTTGCCAATCTTAAACGAGAAAACGATACTAAGTGTTTTCCCGTTGCCGCTAGAGTTTTGGGATTAGTTTATCAAGGTGATAAAGATTGTTATTCAGATTTAGTATTCCCTTTGCTTGATGTTTTAATTCAAGCATTTCAAGATAAAAAATCTCCCGATCGAGTTTATATCATCCTAACCGATCAAGAAGAGCTTTTTAAAACATCGGACATCAAAAATTCTTCCTGTCCTTTCTGGCAAGATACCTGTACCTTAGAACCGCTTTTTGAATGGTACTTCCAGACCAAACTTAAGCTAAAACCGGATTTTATCACTTTACAGCCTTCTGTTAATAATAGAGGACTAGATCACTGGGATCAAGTGTTAACTCTTGTCACCGAAGAGTTAACAAAAATACAGCAAGACGATGTTTTTTATATCAGTCATCAAGCTAGTACCCCCGCTATTTCCTCGGCCGTTCAATTTGTCAGTATTGGTTACTTCTCTAACGTCAATTTCTTGATAGTTAATCGATATTATCAAGAAAATCAGATTATAACAAGCCCCGAAATTATTCCGAGTTCTAGCTATTGGAAACAATTACAAATACAGAAGGCTAAAAAATTAATCACAGATGGTTTTCCGGGATCGGCATTAGCATTATTAAAAGAGGTAGAATACAATAACTCAGAAGAAATTAAGGAGCTAGAAAGCTACATCGATCTTTTTAATATGAAAACCATAGATACTGGCGATGAATTTGATCCAACACAAGCGATCAAGAGAGTTCGTAAAACCTTAGATTTAATCGAATATTTCTTGAAACAAGAAAACTATCTTCAAGCAATTATTCTATTATCTGCCGCTCAAGAAACGTTTTTAAAAGCTTCTATTTCACTCTATTTACAAAAACATATACCCGGAGGTTTTAAAGAATGGAACGAGAAAGGATTATCACTTAACTTAAAAGAAACAAAAATCCAGGAAGTGATTAAGCAACTTCAATCATCTAACCAGAGAAATTATAAATTTCAGAGTCCTCATGAACTTTTTCCTTTACTCAAAGAATTTACGAAAATTGGAGATGATAATGATTGGCAATTATTAATTTGGTCATCCACAAGAGACAGAGATCATGAATTCGATCGCCGTAACCAACTAATGCACAATTTACGGGGAGTAAAAAAAGAAGAAGTGATTCTTTATCTCACCGATCCCGAGGAATTAAGAAAGTATCTTGAAGACAAGGTTAGCTATTGCAATTCTCAAAGGATTAATCTAAATCAAAACGTAGATGAGGTTTATAAAACGAAGATTAAACGTAAATTTATTTCTGCATTGGAAACCCTATGTGAATGGACGGAAAATGATTATACCCCTTTAAAGCATCGTCTCGAAAACTTAGCCAAATCCCTATAAAAAATACGTTCCCCTAGTTTTTAGTTAAACTAGGGGATATTGATTACTTATTTTTCGTCTTTTGGCTTTCTGTTGTTGATGCAGATTTCGATCGATCCCCAGACCAGAACGTTTACCGCAGGTGCGATCGCATCGTGCGGTGCAACTACCGAGACTACATTACAGACAACTAAGGCGGAAACCTTAATGGCGGCGATTTTGGTGATTTTCATACTACGTCTCCATGCGTAGACAAAAATCAGGTCTTTTCGCGATGGATAATTGTAGTCATTTCTGCCACACCTTTGACTAATATAACACATCAGATCGCAATCTGTCCAAAAGAATTAGACTTTTGGCTTCAAATAAACAAGTCGGTTAGTCCAATCCTGCTTTCCTTGCAGTTCCCACAAGGCTAAAAGCGAACGGATCAAAAGACCGAAATTGCTAGGGGGAATAGACTCATAATCGATAAAAATAACGCCGCTATGACTTTTCCAAGCTTCTCCCCATTCCCACAAAAGCGGGGGAATACTGTTCTGGTCGTAGGTTACTAGAGTTAATCGGGCTTCAGCCGCCGCTTTTAAGACGATTTCATCCGAATAGCCCAAATATCTACCTTTTTGCCAAGTTATTAGGGGAAAAATCGAGATTTCTGGACGTTTATAACTAATTTGTTCGGCAACCGTCGGAGAAATATGTTCATCCAATAAAAAAGATAGCATTTTAGCTATTCCCCGCTCAAATCAGCAGAAACCGTCATTGTTTCCAATTGCGGTAAGAGCCGCTTTATCGTCGTTTCATTCATCGCTTGAGCATCGGAAATCGCAGTTTGGACTTCGGACCGATAGGCTTCGGCATAGAGCAGGGCAGAGCGTACCCATTCCAGGGGTCGATGAAAATGTGCCGCCGTTTTTTCTTCATCTAGTCCGTAGCTTTGAGCGATTTGAATTACTTCCCACAGAGCCAAACTGGAGTTTTTTAGGTAGGGCTGCCGCCCCAAAGGAGAATGGCGAAATTCAATATAGGGGAACTCGCTTTCTCGGAGGGATTCCTCGATTAAAATCGCACCGGTTTCGCTAGGGGTTTTTCCTAATCGGCGGGCTAACCTTTTCAGTCTTTCTGCTGTGTGGTCGGGCAGTCTGGTGCTAACAACTTGGGACATCAATTTTTTTAACTTTTAATTACACTGTAAACAGTGTAACTCAACTCATTCTGCCAATGCCATTAAAGAATTGACCGTTCACCGAAAAATTAGGACTAATACTAAATCCGTTGAGTACAGGCTAGTTATGAGGAGAGGCAAAAGGCAACAGGCAAAAGGGGGAATAAATAATCAGTTTTTAATAACCAGATTTAGTATAAGGTAGTGGCGCGGAGAAAAACCTTTTCTTTGAGTATTACCATAAGATAAATTTATATTGTTGTGACAATCTATAAGCATCTGAGGGGGTAAGACAATCGCTAAAATCCTTATTCTCTCCTTGACCCCCTCGGATGCCCTTCTACTTGTTTTGCCTATTGCCTATCCTGATATGTAGCCTATAATCAACGGATTTAGTATGACTAACTGGTTGAGAGGTTAAACAATCTCAAAAGCTGAGATCAAGCATCTTGATCTGTATTTTCTCAACCAGTCAAATCAAGCAAAAATCCTAATAATAATTACCGACTTTGCGATGGTGAACAGCCGTTAAACTATCAGGTTTAGAAACGCGACCATCGGTGACTTTATTGTAAACAATCCAGTGGTCAGCACATTCCATACGACTAACTACCTCACATTCTAAATAAGCGAGAGCATCGGCTAAAATCGGCGAACCATTATTAGCGGTGCGAGTATTGACTCCTGCAAAACGATCTTCCCCAGGTCCGAAACGTTTTAAAAAGTGTTTCATCAGGGTTTGATAATTGCCTTCTTCCAGAATATTTAAAATGAATTGATCCCCCACTTGCAGTAAAGACTCGATCGCCCGATCTTTGGCCACAGCAACGGTAAAACCGGGAGGATCAAAACTTGCTTGCGTCACCCAAGAAGCGACCATTGCCCCACTTCTGTCTCCTTTCTTGGTGGTAATAATATATAAACCACCGCTAATCCGTCCGATGGCTTTATCAAGGTCAGTATCGAGGGATTTTCTTTGTTTAACTTTTACCTCTTGGGTTAATAGTTGTCCCATGTCTGTACCCGCTTCTTCACAGCGTTGATAGAGACTCTCGTTAGGAGTTTCTGCGCTACGAATGGGATCAAAAGCTTTGGTTAAACCAACTTCACGAAACTTATTAAATAGAGGTAAAATTGATTCATCATCATCCCCTTTAGATTCAAACATTCCGAGGTATTGTTTGGGGTTAACCGAGGCGAGAATTGTGCCTAGATTTCCCGTAATTTCTTGGGAATTAATACCAGAAACGGGGGGAGTACCGATGACGATTCCCACCGCAGAAGAAGCTAATTCTTTTACCTCTTGGGGATCGGCGGATTTCAGGTCTAAAGTTTCTACAGCCAAACCAGTTTTAGTAATACCTTTGGCAATCGATTGACAGAGGCGATCACTATAACCATAGTCGGCAATGTAGAAAACAGCGACGGTTTTTTCTGCCTTTGTTTGTGCTTGACTCCAATCACGATAATGGGTCAATAATTCAGTAACATTATGTTTTAATACTGGTCCGTGACCATTAGCCACGAGATTAATATTACCTAGAGGTTCCATCCGTTTCATCGCCGCTAGTACCGAGCGAGCATTAGGAGCCATTAAACATTCATAATAGAAGCGATAATCTGGTTCAATAGCACTTAATTGCTCATCGTAAAGATCATCGGAACAATAGTGCATTCCGAAGGCATCACAGGTAAATAAAATTCCCGAACCGTGATCGTAGGTAAAAATAGTATCGGGCCAGTGTAAATTAGGAGCGTTAACAAATTCGAGAATGTGACCATTGCCTAGGTCTAACCGATCACCATTTTTGGCCAGTTGACGTTGAAAGGGATGATGAACTAAATTCTCTAAAAACTGAATTGCCACTTTCGACCCAACGACGGTAATATTGGGAGCGAGTTGCAGCAGATCTCTGACTAAACCACTGTGATCAGGTTCGGTATGACTGATAATTAAATAATCGATTTCTTGGGGGTTAATTAATCCGTTGAGACTATCAAAATATAGTTGACGGAATTTTTCGTGAGAGGTATCCACAAGGGCGATTTTTTCCCCACGAATCAGATAGGAGTTATAAGTCGTACCGTTTTGTAATCCGAATTCAATATCGAAGCGATCGCGATCCCAATCGAGGGAACGAATAGCGGTGGTGTCTGCGGTGAGATCGGCCACCTGCACGGTGAGACGTTTTGTTTTGACTGGTGTAGCAACCATTGAACCCCTCCTTATTGTTAAGTTTTTTATACTTTGTCTCTATTGTGCCACGAGGAAATAAGGTATGGGGATTTATTTTCCCATAATTACTTATCACAGTTATCTTAATGGTCAGGGTGCATCTCACATTTGCAGGAATACCGACAATCAGCAATTATCAGTGACTCTTAGATGATGACAAATGTATCAGCAGCTGCCTGTAAGCATCCCACCGAAAAGCTAATGCGCTCCAGGGTTTCGGGGGTTCTACCCCCCAAAGGCTGGGATTGAGTGATAGAATCGGAAGTAATGCCCGATTTTAGCCGAGAGTTTCCCCGTAAAAATCCCAACTTGGTAGATTTACAAAAATGAGATGCAGCCTGGGCAATGCCCACCCTACTACTATTTATTGAATTTTAACATTTAATTTATAGGTGGCATTGCCGCGAGTTCCGCCTACAATTATTTCATAATTTCCAGTAGCAGGTAATTTTAAACTAGATTGGGTAGCTTCTGTTTTCAATATTTCCCCATTCGGTGCAATCACATCAAATACGGCATTATTTTCTAACGATGTAATTTTAACATCCATTCTCTGTCCTCGATTTGCTCTTAAGAGATAAATATTTCGACTCCCTCGCACAACCGATTGATTGACGGTGGCACTATTAGTTCCGGGTGCAAACCGGATTTGAGCAACTAAACAAGGTTGTCTTTGATAAACCAATCGTCCCGTATTCAAAGAATCTGAAGTTAACGTCCAGATTTCTTGAGTTTTTTGGGTGTCTAACTCAATTGTTGTCCTGATATTTAAGTTTAACTGATTCCCCTTTCTTGTTCCTTGTAAGGTTTGATTATAGGAAGTATAATAAGATTCTTGTTCGTTCTGAATCGTAGCTTCTACCCGACCCGTGACTTGATTTCCCTGAATATAAATCCTCGCCGTAGAATCCAGATCATCATTAGCAACCGAAAAACAATAACCTTGAATCGAAGAGCCACTGGGAGCTTGAACAACTTGTAGGGGGAAATGATTGGCCATCCCCGGGGTAACATTCAGTAAACTGGCAAAAATGACTACACATTCTAATAATTTCATCATCATCAGGACTATTCAAAATTTTCACTAATGGTAAACTAATTATCGCCCCAGCCGCCATACCTGCAATTCCCCGTTGATAAAAAGCCATAACCTCTAATGAAACCGAGCAAAAATGAGGGGGAAGCAGAAGAAGTAAAAAGACGGCTACATAATAGACCTCTTGCAAAAGTCTTAAGTCGATCCTTGTACAGCAACATTTTTGAAGATTATCAACTACTAATAAATAATTAACTGAAAGTCCCTCCCATTATTGTTTCTATCGTTTGTTTTCGGATTTATGCAAGAGGTCTA
>NZ_JADBUN010000135.1:0-3843 GCF_020245625.1 Microcystis sp. M049S2
AGGATTTAGTCGATTTATGCCACCCTATCGAACCATACCAAGTAACGAAAAGCCAAGAATACCTGCAGCTACACCAAAATCTACAATTGAGTCTATTTTGATTCTGATACCCCGTCCGCTTGCGGCGGGGTAGTTCATTAAAGCATTCCCAGATGAGTAGAAACTATTTAATGATAGCCTTAAAGCATTATCTACGATTGCAGTATCTCCAGACAATATTAAAGAAGATACATCTACAGAAAAATCCTCAAAATTAGCTGAATCCCATATTCCATTACCGTTGGTATCTTCCCATTTAACCCCTTCAATTGTTCCTAATAAAGCATTATTTAACGCAATAACAAACTCTTGGGTATCCACACCCCCACGATTATCCGTAACCTTAACAGAAATATCATAGTTACCAACAGTTTTACCTGCTGTATTCCAAACAATTTCTCCTGTTAAATTATCAATGCTCATTCCTTGAGGAGCATCAACTAAAGAATAGGTTAAATTATCCTCATCAGGATCAATCGCATTAACATCATAAACATAATTTTGACTGGTACTAGCTTTAAGAATAGGCTCAGAGATGATGACAGGTGCATAATTATCCGTTTCTTCTTCTAACACCAATAAAGTATAAACCTGAGTCGCAATACCCCCCTTACCATCATCAACTTGTAAGGTTATCTCGATTTCTCCTGAGACTGTGGGAGTGAATGTAACAACACCTGTATTTTGATTGATTACCAAACCATTAGGGGCATTGATGACAGAATAGGTTAAATTGTCATTATCAGCATCAGTCGCATTAGCATCGTAACGATATTCATTGTTGAGATTACCAGAAACGACGGGATTGGAAACGAATACTGGAGGACGATTTGGTTGAGAATCAATAACGTTGGTTACTACCCCTAAATTATAAGTTTGGGTATCCCTTCCCCCTTTACCATCTTCCACTGAAATAGAGATGTTATAACTGCCGATTGTTGGGGATTGCCAACTTAAAACACCAGTATTATTGTCAATGGTTAAACCATCAGGGGCAAGGGAGAGGGAGTAGAATAAGGTATCATTATCCGCATCAACGGCATTTGCATCATAACTATAATCATTACCGACAATAATCTTTAACTCAGGATTAGTCGTAAATTCAGGAGCATTATTCGCGGAAACAGCAGAAACAATTAAGTTACTAGGGTTAATGACAAAACTAATTGTTTGACTATCATTCCCCCCTTTACCATCACTCACAGTATAAACAAAATTGCCACCATTACCATTAACATCTGCTAGGGGTGTGTAAAGCAAAGAAGTTAGAGAATTAATCGAAATCTCATCACCCACATTAATAACTGTGCCATCAGCTAAAGTTATTTTTCCTTTGCTATTATCTGGTAATTGAGTGACAGAAACCGTTAAAGTATCCCCATCAATATCTGTAGGTGGATTAATATTTAAGGGGATAGGTTGACGGTCTTCTGGTAAAGTAATAGTTTTATCGGCATCGGTGACAGGAGGGTTATTACCAGAAGTATTCTCAGGGTTAATGACAAAACTAATTGTTTGACTATCATTCCCCCCTTTACCATCACTCACAGTATAAACAAAATTGCCGCCATTACCATTAACATCTGCTAGGGGTGTGTATAGCAAAGAAGTCAGAGAATTAATTGAAATCTCATCACCTACATTAATAACTGTGCCATCAGCTAAAGTTATTCTTCCTTTGCTATTATCTGTTAATTGAGTGACAGAAACCGTTAAAGTATCCCCATCAATATCTGTAGGTGTATTAATATTTAAGGGGATAGGTTGACTGTCTTCTGGTAAAGTAATAGTTTTATCTGCATCGGTGACAGGAGGGTTATTAGCAGAAGTATTCTCAGGGGTAATAATAAAACTAATGGTTTGACTATCACTACCTCCTTTACCATCACTCACAGTATAAACAAAATTGCCCCCATTACCATTAACATCTGCTAGGGGTGTGTAAAGCAAAGAAGTTAGAGAATTAATCGAAATCTCATCACCCACATTAATAACTGTGCCATCAGCTAAAGTTATTCTTCCTTTGCTGTTATCTGGTAATTGAGTGACAGAAACCGTTAAAGTATCCCCATCAATATCTGTAGGTGGATTAATATTTAAGGGGATAGGTTGACTATCTTCTGGTAAAGTAATAGTTTTATCCGCATCTGTTACTGGAGGATTATTATCAGGTGGATTCGGCGAATTATCATTATCTAGAATCGTGCCAATTCCCTCACCTTGAATCAGGATAGCATTGGTCACTCCTGTTAAATTGACCGTGAAGGTTTCCGTCGGCTCGCTAATTGTGTCGCCCTTTACAGCAACTGCGATCTTTTTCTCCACTTCTCCCGGTGCAAACGTCAAAATTTCCGTCGAAGATTCATAATCTGTCCCCGCTTGGGCGGTTCCATCTTTCGTTGTAAATTGAGCCGTTACTGTTGTGTTTGTAGGGGCTGATAAACGAACTGTAAAATTAGCAGATTGAGTTCCTGTATTCCCCTCCGTCACTGTGGTATTTTCAATGCTCAAAGACGGTAACTGAATCGGTTCTCCAATTGGTTCCCCAAAACTGAACCGAAACACTAAATCATCAAAATCGCGATCGCCGCCACCCCAAAAATCTTCCCAGGCCCAGGTCTGACTATCCTGTTGAGCATGGACATGATTTAAACCATCCTCATTGGCCGCCGCATAGGAAAAGAAAACCGGTGGGGCATTTCCCCCCTTGGCGATCGCATGATCTGTTGTCCCGTTAGCGACTAGATACCATCCCAGATATTTCCCAGAAGGGACGTTAAACGTTTTACTATCAAACCCTTTCCCAGAGGCAAAAATTACCTGGTGGCGATCGCCTGACAAGGCCGCATCTAAATAACCCTGATCCCCTGGTTTAATCCCATTAATTTCGCCATCCGGCGTATCAACCAAATAATAACCCATCTCGTTTGGAAAAGTATTATCCTGACTGACAGCCTCCACTGTGAGGGGAACCTGTTGCCCTTTGTCTCCGGCTAAGACAATTCCTGCTTGAGCAATATTAAAAACAACATCGTTAAAATCTTGATCTCCTCCACCCGTCAAATCTTCCCAGTTAAACCGCCAGATCCCGCGGTCAAGATGACTACTTTGGGAATGATCAAAGTTATCAGGATTAGCTCCTTTCAGGGAGAAAAAAGCTAACCCCGATTGACCCTGATTTTGTCGATTATTTTCTAACCAATTAGCGCTGGTATCGTTTTGAATCACATAAAACCCTAGACGACTACCCTCCGCAACGGTGAATTCCCGCCAATTTCCCGCTTGATTACCCGAATTGAAGAGAGTTTGTCGGCTGGAACTGCTTAAAGCGGCCTCGGCGAATCCTTCTTCACCGGGGGCGATACCTTCTACCCCACCTAAAGCATCCACCAGAAAGAATCCCACTTCATTATTAAAAGCTGCCTCTCGCACTGTCCACTGGACAACCATATTCACCCTTTCTGAGGGATTACCCGGAACGAATAAAACCTCGCCTAAATCATCTAACTGACTGATTTGAGGGGTTCCTGTCCAAGAAGTATCTTGGTCTGAAAAGGAGAAATTAGCAGCCTCTTGATTAACTAATAACGGGACTGATAGCAGAGAATCACTTTGATTAGCTAAGTTATCGCTCGCCGCCGCGCTCACGGGAGCAAGAAAATTGCTAGCCTGCATTATTCACCAACTGGCAAAAACCTGATTGTGAGGACATCTCAAAAAACAGACTGTTTTTCAGCCAGATCGCTAGATGAACTTCTTGCCAAGGCTTTCGAGGATTTTCCAAAGTCTTCATGAATAATGCAG
>NZ_JADBUN010000136.1:0-27604 GCF_020245625.1 Microcystis sp. M049S2
ACTTGCGTGGGAATAATATCCCAATCGATCGGAGGGCGCAAGCTTTGCGCCCCTACAGTAACGGATTTTGTCCACAATGTAGGGGCGAACTGCGTTCGCCCAAAAGGTACATTATCAAAGCGCAAGTCCATAAGGGGGGTGCTGATCCCCCCTGCCCCCCTTGATAAGGGGGGTGTTTGACAACTTTTAACACCTACTTACTTATACTTATAATGAATCAACCTAACGAAATTCAAAGGCAGCAACATCAGAGATTTACAGAGATTTTTAATCAGGGAAAACAGCGTTATATTCAAGCTGTCGGCAATAGCAAAAGCTATCTTTCCAGTGTCAAAGGAAAAGATTATTTATCAGACGAAGAAAGAGAAGAAGCGAAACAATTACTCAAACAAATATTTCAAACCCCAACAATCCAACTTAATCAGCGTGATTCAGACATGGCTAGAGGAAATAGAGGTGTAGATGAACTAAAGAGTTGGTCAATAGTGGGTAAAATGTTTGTGTATAGGACATTTTTTCCCCATGACTAAACCCTTAGACTCCCTGAAACAGCCCAATCCCTCAGAAAAAACAGCCCCTAGAGATGATTGGTTAGATAGCGAACTATCTCGTTTAGAAGATTATGAACCTTACGATTGGGGAGAAATAGATCCCTTAATGTTAGGCAAACCCGTACAATATGTTTCTAGTATTGGCTTAGTTGTCGAGGGTGGCAAAGATTGGGGTTGCTGATTTGCAATAGGAATCTTCTTGTGTGGGGTTTTTAAAACCTAGAGCCAAACTAACTTTTGGATAGGATGCACAGTTGGCATTCATAGCTTGAGTCAGCAACACCCCTCCCCAGCAACCCAAGTTAATCAGTGCGATTAAAACATGGCTAGAGGAAATAGAGGTTTAAGCGATGGTTAATCTTCTGGATCTTAGTCAGTTATACTAAGTATATCCATAACTTATACTTTTTAATAGCAGAACCGACTGAAGAGCAATATTTACCTATTCAGGTATTAGATACCCTAGCTGATCCATCTGCCAACCTAACTGAGTTGGCTGCTGATAAACCTTTTTTAAAGTGTTAATATCCCGGCTAGAAATCGGGGCAATATCTCTAGTTTGAGCGAAATACATCACATCCGTCTCTAGGGGACTATGACCCCAAATTCCCAAAGCGTGACCTAATTCGTGCCGCGCTGCCGCTAAGGCCGACCGATCGGCTAAATTAGGACTAATCTGGATACTCATCCGATGAGTTAAGCGATTTTCCTTGACAAAAATCTCGTATTGTGTTATGGCAGAACGCACCCGGGGCAGTTCTAACTTACCAGTTTCGACATTAAAACGGACTCCCGACGGCGGTAACTCCCGTTTAATGAGGATATCGGCCAATTCTGCCCGATTTACCAACTCCATCGGCAAATACTGCCCCCATTCAGCGATCGCCTGTTGTACCAAACTCAGCCAAGAACTGCGATCGCTGTGAACATAAATCTTCACGGGAAATTGCGACCAAATCAACGCCCCCACGGGACTGATTTCCACGGCATCAAAATAATCCCCGGACTGGTTTTGCTCTTGCCATTGGGCTAAATTAGCGGGTAAAGGATGGGTTTTTAACTCTGGTAGCGATCGACTGTCGGCGATCAAAGAATAGGAAAACAGCAAAAGACTCGCCAAGGCTGCGAGTCCTAGAAAAGAGAACCGACCTCTTAGCATTTAGCGATTTAACCAGCCGGCGCTCAGTACAATAGTTAGGGTGATAAATACCGTCCCCAACGCCCAAGTCACCTGATTTAAGGTTTTTTCCGCCGTTTTTGCGCTGGTAAAAATCTGTGATTGACCGCCAATACCGCCAATACCATCCCCTTTGGGACTGTGTAATAACACCAAAATCGCCAGAAAGGCCGCCGCCAGCGCCCAAATAATCTGTACTACCAGCACCACTGTCATGATTATTACTCTCTATTTTCCATTACAAAGTATAGCAGTTATCATCAGTTATCAGTTATCAGTTATCAGTTATCAGATGTAAGTTTTAAATTTTTATGGCTCTCTCGGAAATTGGCTGAAAAATGTTCATTATCTTACATTCAAAGATGCCCTACGCCCTTTCTTCGATAAGATTTGCTGATCAGCATAACTACAAGAGAGCGGTTTTTATTGGTCATTTTTCTGCTAATTAGGGCTTGCTGAATAATGGTGAAATATAGACGAGGTAAGGGTTGTAGGGTCTTATTTCGCGAAACAGGTGCAAGATTTTGAGAGAATCGTGCTTCCAAACCTTGCGTCTTCATCGGCCCGCGTCCTGTAGGGGCGAAGCATTCGGGCAATAACCTATCGGTGAAACCGGAGATTTTCTATCCGAATGCTTCGCCCGTACTTTTTGCCGCAAACCCTAATTAGCCAATTTTTTAATTATTTCCACTGATTACTGATTACTGATTACTGATCACTGTTAAAGCGAGATGCGGACGGGAGTGCGACTGGCTTTAATTTCCACTTCGGCCGGTTTAATCAGCGATCGCCCGGTCATTTCTATCGGGACGGGAATAGAGAGAATTTCCAGGATAGTGGGGGCAATATCGGCTAAACGACCATCATCCCGCAACTGCACATCGCCACCGTGGCCGGGTATTTTTCTCCCTTCCCCTTCAATTAAAATTAAAGGAACGGGATTAGTCGTGTGGGCCGTCCAAGGATTACCCGACTCATCCACCATCGTTTCCGCGTTACCGTGGTCGGCAGTGATTAACACTGTTCCCCCCAATTTATTGACGCTACTTAACAACTTAGCCAAGCATAGATCCACCGTTTCCACTGCTTTCATGGCCGCGTCTAAAATGCCCGTATGACCCACCATATCGGGGTTAGCGTAATTGACCACCACGAGACTATAGATACCCTGTTCGATCGCCCCACAGACCGCTGCTGTCACCGCGGCTGCCGACATGGCCGGCGCTTGGTCATAGGTGGCGACTTTTGGACTAGGAATTAATTCGCGCACTTCTCCCTCAAAGGGTTTTTCTAACCCCCCATTAAAAAAGTAGGTGACGTGGGGATATTTTTCGGTTTCTGCACAACGAAACTGTTTTAATCCCTGTTGAGCGATCACCTGTCCTAAAATATTATTTAAATTCTGGGGAGCAAAAGCCACATCTACCGGTAATTTCGGATCGTATTGGGTGAAAGTGACAAAACTGAGGGGAGAAATTAAATCTCGATCGAAATCTTCAAAATCGGGCATAGTCAGGGCATAACATAACTGTCTAGCTCGATCGGGACGGAAATTATAGAATATCACCCCATCGTCCGCTTCGATCGCCCCCGGGGCAATTCTGGTGGGGGGAATAAATTCATCGGTAATATTTTGATCATAAAATGCCTGTAATACTTCAGTAATCGATCGCCCGTCGATACCTTGATCACTGGTCATCACGTTATAGGCTTTTTCCACCCGATCCCAACGGCGATCCCGATCCATGGCATAATAACGGCCACTGAGAGTCACCATGCGACCGAGTTTAATTTTATTAATATGTTCTTGAATCCGTTTAATCGCCAGCATCCCGTCGGTGACGTTGGTATCGCGACCATCGGTGATGACATGAATGCAGACATCGCTAATCCCTTGCACTTTCGCTAAGTCTAATAATCCCAGTAAGTGATCGAGATGGGAATGAACTCCCCCCTCGGAACATAAACCAATCAGGTGTAATTTGCTTTTTTTGGGGCGAATCTCGGCGCAGAGTTTTAATAAAGCCTGATTTTGTTGAATCGAACCATCTTCGATCGCATCGGAAATCCGTACTAACTCTTGTGGTACAACCCGCCCCGCTCCGATATTGAGGTGGCCAACTTCCGAGTTGCCCATCTGTCCTTCTGGTAGTCCCACATCCTTAGCGGAGGTGCGGATTAAGGTGTGGGGATAAACTTCCCAGAGACTATCCATAATCGGGGTTTTCGCCATTGCGATCGCATTATCCGACCTTTGCGGGCGATAACCCCAACCATCAAGGATAACCAGTACGACTGGGGATATAGGTGCGTGGGTCATGATATACAGTCCTAAATTAAGAGTGGATTTCCATGCACTAAGATAATATCATCGAAACTTCCATTGATCACCGGTGTCGGGGCGATCGACCCCCTAATGTCAGCAAATGATGGGTATGTCTCAAAAAAACGAAACAACTGCTTTAATAATCGCTCTTTTAGCCACTGCGGGCATTTTAGGTGGAGGTTACTTCTGGCTGCAAAGTCAATGTGCTGCGGGTCAAGAATTTTTTCTCTGTGGCAGCAGTAAAAGTCCGCAAAAATCCCCCACATCGGGAAGTGCCTCCTCTCCCCTACCCCCTCCCCCCTCACCCCAGCGAGTGGTCAGTTTTGCCCCACGGACTTCTATCCCCAGTGGCACGACAATTCGCATTAACGGCTCCACCAGTATGGTACAGATTAATCAAGCCTTAAAAGCCGCTTTAACGGCCAAATTTCAGGGGGTAGAGGTCTTGACAAATGCTCAAGGATCTGATAAGGGATTAGAGGAAGTAGCCCGGGGGGCGATCGATATTGCGGCGGTGTCACGACCTTTAACCGAGTCAGAACGCTCTCAGGGATTGGCTTCTAGTCCGATCGTTCGAGATGCGATCGCTGTTGTAGTGGGAGTAAAAAATCCCTTTGCGGGGGGGTTAACCACTGCCCAAGTTAAAGATATTTTTACCGGAAAAATCACCTCTTGGTCGGAGGTGGGCGGTTCTGCTGCTACTATTCAAGTGATTAATCGTCCCCCTATTAGTGGCACTTATCAAAGTTTTCGTCAGGAAGTGCTGCAAGGGGGAGAATTTGGTACGGGAACTAATTTTCAAATGATGGAGAGGGATGCCACCACCCCAATTTTGCGAGTTTTGGGACTGAATGGCATTAGTTACGCAACCTATAGCCAAATTGCCGACCAAAAAACCGTCAGGGCGCTCGCTGTGGACGGAATTTCAGCCAGTGAACCTAATTATCCCTGGCAGCGTACCCTTTACTACGTTTACAAAGAACCTGCTAGTGAAGCGGTCAAAGCTTTTATGGGTTTTGTGGCCTCTAGTGATGGTCAAGAAGCGATTTTTCGGGCCAATGAAGACCTACAAAAGTAGTTAGCGAGAATATCTGAAAATCTGGGAAATTTTACCTAAAATGTCGGATGAATGCCCCCGCTACATTTTTCGACTGTATAAAGACTAGACACCTCCAATTCTAATTAGCTAGAATGCTAGAATTGCCCCAAGGCCCGCTAATTGTTATTGTGAGATTATGACTGGGAGACAAAAAAACCCTACTTATACTCTTTGGGACACAGAGAGTCTGCCTCGGTGATAGGAAACTATTACGCCAGTTAGTGCCTTCTTTAGGGAAGAGCAAAACCTGCGGAGGCTGAGTAAGACCAAAGCTAAGGAACCACTCGCTTTTAGCGACGAGTATGTCACTATTACCAGACTAATTGAAGGTGAAGAATTAAGCTATGAACAAAAATCGTCTGAATGAGATTGAGTCCCATCTTGACAAGCTTTACGAACAGAAGTATGGTATCGAGACTGCTCTGATTTTGGCCTCCCCAGAGGAACAGACTAGGTTGCGACAAAGAATTCAAATTCAAATCAGTCCTCAAATTGGGAAATATGAGCAAGAATACTGGCAAATTATCGCTAACCAGTCCAATCTAGTTGAAATTTCAGAATCTGAAGCGGAAGTTGTTGTTGCTGAATTTGTGAAAGGAGTCGGACAACTTCAGGGAGAAAATGCAGAAGTTATAGAATATTTGCAAAAAATCCTTGCTAAAGTCGAAGAACCTGACTCTACAGCCGCCGCTAAACTTGAAACGGTTATTTCTTCGATTCCCCCTTTTGTGGGAATTTCCATAAAAACTGAGTTGGATATAAAAAACTTTTTAAATCGCCATTTTCCTACTTTGATGAAGGCGGTGCAACGCCTAAAAAAGTAGGCGGTGTAAATCCACTCTTAGCTTCCAAAAACTCATTAGAGGTTGAGCGAGGATATGCTGATTCTCACTCCTTATCTCGTGTTGCGTTGCCTCAGTTAGATGAACCTACCTTTACGGGACGGGAAGCAGAACTCAAGCAACTAGAGGAACAATTATTTAATCAGTCTGGTTCTCGTGTTTGTAGTATTGTTGGGCTTTCGGGTGGTGGCGGTATTGGTAAAACAACTTTAGCCTATCATTTTGCAACCATTCACAAAGATAAATTTCCTGATGGGGTCATCGGCTTCAAGGTAGATGGGAAAAATCTTTATGAAATTGCTCGTAAATTTGTAAATGAGTGTTTAAAGTTTTCTGGGGAAAAAGTTGATTCAGAAGAAGATCAAGGAGCAGAAAAGGCGGCAATTCTCATGCAAGAGACGTTTGCTCACCGTCGGATGCTGTTAATTTTTGATGGTGCAGTCGATCCAAAAATTCGGCATTTGCGTCCTGGTGGCAATCTCTGTTCCGTGATTATTACGACTCGCAATCGTGAGCTTTCGGCCTTTTTAGGTATTCCTTCGGAAGCAACTATCGATCTCGATCCATTGCCAGAAGAAAAAGCCTATCAATTATTAGAAAAAATTTTAGGATTAGAAAGAGTCAAAGCAGAATCAGAAGCGGCTTATGAAATTATTCGTTTGGTCGGTTGTCTTCCTCTAGCGTTACAAATTACAGGTAAGGGATTGCGGGATACCTCTCAACGTCTTGCCGATTATCGAGTTCTTTTACAGCAAGAAAGAACTCGCCTGTCTCTACTGGAAGTATGGGGTGATGAGGAGCTTAATATGACAGCTTCTCTGAACATAAGTTTAGAAAGGTTGAGTCAAGACCAAAAAGATTTTTTTGCTTGTTGTAGTGTTTGTGCAGAAGATGGTTTCGCTTGGCAAACGGCGGCGGCAGCAGCAGGTTGTCAAAATGAGGTTGATGCTCGGCAGAAATATTTGAAAGTTTTGTCTAATTTATCGTTGCTAAATTCTGCTGAAACGGGAGATAATCGCTTTGTTTTTCATACTTTAGTGCGTGTATATGCCAGAAATTTGGCTGAAGAAAATAATTTATTAGCGATTGCTCAGGAACGTCATGCTAAGTTTTTTATCGAGTGGTTACAATCCCCTGAATTAGAAAATATAGAGGTTATTCCTGAAGTTGCTGAAAGTCTTGATGATGTAATTTTAGCGGCTCAGTGGTTACAGAATCAGAATCAAGAAAGTCTAACAGAGCAGGATAAAAAAGAACGTTATGAATTTATCTTAAAATTACAGCCACTCTTTGAAGAAAATGGTTATTACGAAAAAGCCATAAAATTAATGAAAACATTTCAGTCTTGGGCTGAAGAGGCTAAAGATTGGAATGCTGTTGTTAAATATCAAATGCACGAAGCACGTTATTTATCCCTTGCCGAAAAGTTTGAAGAGGCCGAGAAAATTATCAAAGAAGCTGCAACTCATTTAAAAAATCTCAAAAGTTTGAGCTACAGTAAATATAAGAAACGTAAAGCCAAACTATTGAATGTATTAGGGATAATTTTTCAGAAACAAGGTAAGATCGAGAAAGCAATTAGGGCTTTTAAAGAACAAGTTGTTATCGGTGAAGAAATTGGAGATGATAAAGCATTATGTATTACTTATAGTCGTTTAGGAAAACTGCTTCTATCTCAAGGGCAAGTAGAGAATGCCCAAAAAGTTTTTGAAAGAGAAATTGAGGTTGCATCAGCTATTCAAGATTTTTTTGAACTTGCTATTGCTTTAGGTAACTTAGGACAGTTATTTATGTCAAGCAGACAATTTAGCCAATTCAAAGCAGCAAAACGACTTTTTAAGCAACAAATTTTAATCGCTCAAAAAATACAAGATTGGCAAGGTGTGTTAGTGGGATTAAGTTGTTTAGGAAGATTTTTTCAAAAGCAGCGTAAATTCCAAGAAGCTCAAATAACTTTTGAAACGGCAATTAAGATTTCAAGAGCGAAAAATAGATATCTTGAGCTTTCAAGTTTTCTAAACCACTTAGGGATATTATTGAAAGAAAAAAATAAATCTGATGAAGCTATTTCTGTATTAGAAGAAGCAGCCACTTTGTCTTTGAATTTTGGGCATAATCAAAGAGCGGTAGGTATTTATATGATTTTGGGCGGATTATACCGTTCTAGTGGGGACTTTGATAATGCTTTACGTTGTTTTTTAAGTGTAGTAAAACTCAAAGAATATCTTAAACATAGCAATGATTTAATTCAATCATTAAGGGGTTTGGCACAAGAATTTCATCGTAAAAGAAAATTTGAACAAGCATTAGACGCAGTGAATGCTATGTTAAGTTTATGTCTAGCTGGTAATCAAAAAAAATCGTTGGCAATTGGGTATCATCGCCTAGGGTTAATTCAACTTTCTAATAAGAGAATTTTTGAATCACAGGATGCTTTTGAGAATGAAATTTTAGTTGCTTTAGATATTAATGATTCTTCTCAACTTGCTATTGGTTTACGAAGCTTAAATGGTTTATATGATCGATTAATTAAAAAAAGTAATTTTGTTGATGCTGAAAATCTTCTTAAAAGACTAATAGTAATTTTTCATAAATATAATTCTCAAGTTGAAGTTGTTATTACATTAAACCGTTTAGGAAAATTACTTGAAAAACAGGGGAAATTAGCAGAAGCACAACAAGTTTTTGAACAACAAGCTTTAATCAATCAAGAACTTCGAGATCAATTCCAAATTTCTACTAATTTAAAAAAAGGAAAAATGCTCAAAGTTGGTGTGATTGTTTTTATCAAGCAAAACGAAAAAGATAATTTACTTTGGGGAAGAATTGCGCCGAATGATCAGAGTCCACACATTCATTTTAATGAAAAATTTGTCGGCTCTGAAATTGTCTCAAAGCTAACCAAAGGAACTGTAGTGTTAGTAGAATGGGAGGAAAAGTCTGGAAAATTCTATGCCAAAAGAATTGAAGTTATGGAGTAAAAATAATAATTTACGGTGGATTCATGTTCGTTATAATACATTCTCCACGCTAAAAGGCTTATCCAATAAGGAATTAATTGACTGTGCCAGATGAATAAAGCAACCACCGTGGCAGTCAAGCTATAGTTAGCCAACGAACAAAAAACAGAGTTTGGATTGTCAAACCCTTAATAAAAACCCTAATCAACCGACTTATTCCTTATCTTCTCATTAGTTAAGGTGCGATCGCTGTCTGACAGGAGGTTCTAAGAAGATGATCGCTGTTCGATCGCAAAACAGGTGAGCTAATGCTGGCGGCCGCTAAACGAGAAAAAGAAGGATGGATAGACAGCAAATCCGCCGAGAAGTTTTCCTGTGAGGATTTGCGGATGATCGATCGAGAATGGTTAAATGCTTCGGGAAGAAAGTTTGGCTTTTCCGTACAATTGGCTATCTACAAGCAGAAAGGCAACTCGATCGGTGACTATAATTCGGGAGCGTGGCGACGTTTTGGGGACGCAGTAGTTTCTTTCGCTCGCGCTGCGGCTTGTGAATTGTAGCATATAAAGCGTTTCGCAGTTTTTCCAAACTCCGATCCTACAGGGGTTCAACACGAGGTTATCAGGGGTTCCGCGATTCGATACCTGTCACCGTCACCCCAGGAGGGTAAATGCCATTTTCCCCTACATAATCTATGGTTTATAATTACGATAGATATTAACCAGCGCAAGTTAGGAGTAAATACTTGTCAAAAAAGAAATTTCGTAAATCTGTTGAAAGCATTCGTTATCAAATTCTGAACCATCATCAAAAAATTGCCAATGAGGAACAAAAAGAATCCCCCGATGAAAACTTAATTAATTACTGAGAAAGAGAAATTAAAGGTTTAGAAAAAAGTTTATCTAGAGCAGAAAAGCGATTAAACAGAGGAAAATAAGCAATGATTTCAAACACTGAAAAACCCTTGAAAGTCAACTCTACCTTGGCCACTCTATTATCTGAATTAGGTGAAGAATGCGAGGCGGTTTTATTCTTACTAAGTCAGCTTAAATTACCAAGCCTAACTGATGACCAAAAAGGGGATATTTTGGCAGAATTAATAGGCTCAATTACTCACTTGCACGTTCATACCGAAAATTTACCTGATTTAATTGGGGATGAAATTTTAGCTTTGCCAGATGATCAATAATGTTATGATGATTCTTTGTTCTCTGGTTCAGTAGTAGTAGGTTGGGTTGAGGCACGAAACCCAACACAAAGCCTATAATTGTTGGGTTTCACTCTGTTCAACCCAACCTACATAACTTATCAAATCAAACAAATTCGTAATCTAATTTTAAAATATAAATTAGGAGGGAAAGATGAAAATTCGCTATGAATTAATTATTTATTGGAGTGAGGAAGATCAAGCTTTTATTGTTGAAGTTCCAGAATTAGCAGGATGTATGGCAGATGGAGAAACCTATCAAGAAGCTGTACAAAATGCTGAACTTGTTATTCAAGAATGGATTGAAACTGCCAAACAACTAGAACGAATCATTCCTGAACCAAAAGGACGACTATTATTTACCTAATGATAAAGTTTCTCTCGCTGCGACTTGTGAATCGTAGCATATAAAGCGTTTCGCAGTTTTTGCAAAATCCGACATTTAAAGAATGAACAGGAGTCGCCAGCTTAAATCTGAATTGACGATTGTGTAGGGGCGTTCATAAAACGCAATGATTTCTCCAAACCAGTTTCTGATTGTTTGACAACTCTTGGTAAAAATACTGGAGGATTTTGCCAACCATTCCGAGATGGATAGCAGTCCTTCTGTCGGATTCTCTGAGGTTTCGTGAATCTTTCTGAATTCTTCCTTTAACTCCTGCATCTTTTTCAAATTTGGTCAATTTTTTTTGATAGCTTCTAGTTTAATTTTTTGGTCATTATATCAAATCTTAGCTCGATTGTCTATCTTTTGGTATTAATCGGCTTGTGCCTCAAGTCTATCCCTGTATAGATTTCAGCTATTTTTGAGTGTAGGCACTTTCATCGAATTTTATTTTAAGTTAATTATTTGCATAACAAGTACCGAAGAACCAAATTTATCAAGGTTGTAGAACGTTCAAAGGTGCTGAGAGAAAATTGGAAAAATGGATAAGAATAGGCGAAATATCATATCAAAGTAGTGCCAGTATAATCCAGAAGCAATCGAACTGCGTGCGCCCAAATTATCCCTATTCTTCCTTCCACACAAAAACCAGAAGAGCCAAGGTGCGCCAGAACCAGCAGCCGCTGCCGAGAATGTTGACCAACCAACCACGGAAAAACCCAAGATTGAGCAATCAGAAACAACTCAACCTAAAGCCAAATACATTCCCGCCACTGGTTTAGAAGATTACGGACGCTGGAAAACCATGTTCAAAGACCGCAAAGCGAATCCCAACGATCCGCCGTTTCGTCGGGGTCGCATCTGGTGTTAAACACTTTCCCTTAATCTTCCGGTTCTATCCCCAAGGCCCTTAACTGTTCCGCTAGGCGATCGACTCGTTGTCGTTCCTGTTGAGTAGATTCCTGGGAAGTTAACAACAAGTTACCTTCCGCATCCCACCAGCGAAGCCAGGGAAAGAATTGATTTTGGTATTCCCCTTGCCAAATTCCTAACTCTACCTTTAAAGGAGTAATGGGATAATGACCGCGCTGATTAGGAGTCATTTTTTGGTAACGACCATTAACTAACTGGTACATCTCGATCTGGGCCTTGTTAACCTCATAAATTCCATAAAAAGGAATTTGAATCGCTCGCTCATAGATCCAAAATTTACCCTTAACAGGCGTTTTATCCCGTTCTTCTTCACCGTTGCCAGAGACAAATTCCAAGGCAATAACAGGTTCAATGGTTTCTTTCCACATCACAAAAGAACGGCGGACTTGACCATCAATAGTCGTGGGGACATGGGGAACATAAAACCAATCGGGAGCAACAGCACCCTTTTCTAGGGATTCTGGATGCTCTGGCAATCGCCAATAAATCCCACAATCTCGACCCAGACAGTAATTACCGTCAGGATGTAATTGCTCTAAAAGGGGTGTGATAGTATCCGTTAAAAGGTCTGCTTGGGGAGGCTCTTGATAGTTTTTCACAAAACTTCCATCTTTATCGGGGAGTTGGGTGTGGTCGGGTAAAGGGGAAGAGCAATACACCGTTGCAGAAGGTTCCTGAATTGTGTTTGAGGATTGTACCGTTTGGGTCATTGAACTCATCTTTAATTCCCCTATTTTTGTTATCTAGCTTTTATTCTATAACTGTTCTTGAAAACCTGCAAAAACTATGCCTGATCTCAATGCTATCCCCGGAATTACTGCTCTTCGCTCCCAGACAAAAGGCGATCCACTCATCAAAATCGCTGTTCTTGATGGACCAATTGATTTAGATATCGCCTGTTTCCAATCAGCAAATATTACCCGCCTTGATCCCTATTAGTCGGAAGAATTTACCATCGATCCGCAACACTTACAAGCCTTTTTAGATATAGAAGAAAGTGGCAAAAGTGAGGAAGAAAAAGAGCATCTGTTGAAAGAAGTAATCCCCGAGGAAAACATCCGCAACAGTTTGCATTTGCGCTTCCATGCTAACCATATTATCAGCACCATTTGTGACCAGCCAGATTCACCGCTCCCCGCTCCCCGCTCCTTTATACCTTCTCAACGGAATTTAGTATAACCACTGAGGCCAGGGTTAGCTTATGAAAATTGTCTCAAATGTACTTAGCAAAAATGTCGATCAAATTCAATTATAATTAACTTCTTATTCAAAATTTTAGTTAATTATGCGTTACAAACTTTTAGGTAATAGTGGTCTGCGAGTTTCCGAACTATGTCTAGGGACGATGACATTCGGGGAAGATTGGGGTTGGGGAGCGGATAAAGAGGAAAGTCGGGCGGTTTTTCAGGCTTTTGCGGAAGCGGGCGGCAATTTTCTCGATACTGCTAATATCTACACTAACGGAACCAGTGAAACATTAGTGGGGGAATTTGTCAAGGGCGATCGAGAAAAATGGGTAATCGCCACGAAATATTCTCTCAACACCCGTCCCGGGGATGTCAATGCCTGCGGAAATCATCGAAAAAACCTCTTTCAGGCGGTAGAAGCTAGTTTAAAGCGTTTAGGTACTGATTACATCGATTTACTCTGGCTTCATATTTGGGACTCTCTCACTCCTATGGAGGAAGTGATGCGTGCTTTCGATGATTTGGTCAGGATGGGAAAAGTGCTTTATATCGGCATTTCTGACAGTCCTGCTTGGATTGTCTCCCAAGCAAACACCCTAGCCACCCTACGGGGATGGACACCCTTTATCGGACTACAAATAGAATATTCTCTCAAGGAACGCACCCCCGAACGGGAATTATTGCCTATGGCCAAAGCATTAAACATCGGGGTGACAGCTTGGAGTCCCCTGGGAGGAGGAGTTTTAACGGGAAAATATAATCAACCCAACCCCGTCGATGGTCGTTTAAGCATGACCGACCAACCTTTTCAAATTCTCGATCGCGATCTGAAAATTGCCGAGACTGTCCTGGAGATTGCCAGAGAAATCGGGAAATCACCGGCACAAGTGGCGTTAAATTGGCTCAGAAATCGCCCTAACCCCATAATTCCTATCATTGGCGCTCGAAGATTGTCCCAATTGCAGGATAATCTCGCCTGTGTGGATTTTAACCTGACTGGGGAACAGCTGCAACGACTTGATAATATCAGTGCCATTTCCCTCGGTTTTCCCCAGGAACTTTTAGCCAGTCAATTTGTTCGCGATATCCTATTAGGAGGAGTAGCGGCACAATTAGACCGATGATGGAAGTTTTTGTTTATGGAACCCTGAAACCCAGGGAGAGTAACTATTCTGCCTACTGTGCAGGAAAAGTGATCAACTCTAGAACCGCCTACACAAAGGGGCATTTATACCATCTTACCGCCCTCGGTTATCCCGGACTGACCGAGGGAGAGGGCTGGGTGAAGGGAATTTTATTGACTTTTAACGCAGATTATGATATTGGGCTTTTGGATGGTTTGGAAGATTATCAACCCGGCAGATCTCCAGAAGAAAACGAGTATCAGCGTCGCAGAATCCCTATTTATAATCTAGAGCGAGAATTGATCGGCGAAGCTTGGGGATATATGATGACACCGGCAAAAATAGCTTTTCATGGCGGAGTTTGGCTGCCTTCTGGTTGGTGGACCAGTAGCGATCGAGAATAGGGATGAGGGGGCCGATTCTGTTAAGATATACAAATTAAAAGCTTAATCGTGAAAAAATTATGTATCTACTCCTAGAAGTGGCCAGTGGCAAATTCCCCGTTTATTTCGTGGCAGTTTATGTGGTCGGTTTTCTGGCTGCTGTCACCATCGGTTCGATCGCTTGGTATAATTCTAAGCGCCCAGTTGGTTGGGAAGATGCCCAAAGACCGGATATTATCCCCGAAGTGAAGACAGATATAGATTCTGATTCTCGATCCTAGAAAAAGGCAGTTATCAGTTATCAGCTTCTCAAGGCAAGAGGCAAGGGGCAAAACACAGAATCTGGCAATTCTCCTACCTAAAAAGAAGGTTAGAAACTAAGCACATCAAAGCTTTTAGCTTAACAAATTAGGTTTTATGTTCGGACTTTGTTATCAGATGTGGGTTTTTAGTTCACTGGTTACTGATTACTATTCACTGACAGAACTACCCATTCCCTTCCATCTTCCCTATTCTCCATTTTGCTATGAAACTAACAGCGATGTCCTTTAATATTCGCTACGATAAACCCGATCCTGATGAGCGTAATTGGCGAGTAAGAAGGGAAGCAGTAGCGGCTTTAATTGCTCACTATTCTCCTGATATAATTGGTACTCAGGAAGCTCGCGCTAATCAACTATTGGATCTACACCGTTTATTGCCAAAATACCAAAGTTTAGGCAGCGATCGCAGAGGGACAGGATTAGATGAACATTGTGCGATTTTATATCAACCAAGTCGGTTAAAATGTTTAGAAATTTACGAATTTTGGTTATCAGAAACTCCCGATATTATTGGCAGTATTACTGAAGCTTGGGGTAATCCCTATCCCCGCATGGTAACGGGGGCTAAATTTCGCACTCTTGAGGGGCAAACTTTGCAGTTTTATAACACCCATCTCGATTACTATAGCGACAAAGCTAAGGACTTAGGTGCGAAGTGCATACAGGAGCGTTTTTGTCAACTAGATTTAACAGAAGATTACCTATTTTTAACGGGGGATTTTAATGTTAATTCTCAACGATTACCCCGTCAGATTTTAACTCAACCTCTGCAGTCAGAAATTAAATTAAAGGACGCTTTAGCCGATTTGGAATTAGCGGAACAAATGAGCTTTAATAATTACACCGATACCCCTTATTTAGCCATCGATACCATTTATTATGATAACCGTTTGCAGTTAGATTGGGCAAAAGTCGATCCTTGCCGTTGGCTGAATCTTATTCCCTCCGATCATTATCCCGTAATTGCTGCTTTTACCTTGCCCTAAAAAAGATTATTTCTGTATTTAGCAAATATATAGAGGGTGAAAGCTTCAGCAGACTTTAGTAATTCGATGGTTAAATTTGTTCAGTGTTTTCAACAGGAAAAAATTCAATAAGTGATATTTTTTCCGATATTATCGAGGCAATTCTGTTTATTTTCCTCTGGGGATTAGTTACCAATTATCTGTTTATTTGATTAATTCTACCCCATCTTTGCCGTCAATCTCCTGTAGATAAACTCTTACCTGTTCCTCGGCTGCGGTGGGGAGTTTTTTGCCCGTAAAATCTGGGTGAATTGGTAATTCCCGATGACCACGATCAACGAGAACTAATAAGCGGATTTTTTGCGGTCTGCCATACTCAATAATAGCATTAAAAGCGGCGCGGATTGTGCGACCCTTATAGATAACATCATCAACTAAAATCACGGTTTTTCCCGTGACATCTAGGGGCATTTTGGTTTTAGCAGGAGTGCGGGTTTTAATGCGATCAAGATCGTCGCGATAGAAGGTAATATCGATCGCTCCCACGGGAACTTTTACCCCTTCTAAGCTCTCAATTTGACTAGCAATTAAATTAGCTAAAGGCACTCCTCGCGTGTAGATACCGATCAAAATCAAGTTATTTAAATCGCCACTTTTTTCGATAACTTCGGAAGCTAAACGGGTAATGGTGCGACGAATTTCGTCAGCCGAGAGAATTTCAATTAACTGTGAGGTCATAATTTTCCAAGACAAGGGGGGATAGGGGATAGGGAAATTTTTACAGCAATGGTCTTTTTTTACTTTTTCCTTTTTTCTTTTAAAACCATCTTCCCACTAACGAATATAATTATTTTCACTTACCTATTTTAACTCGATCGCTCATGAGTGATGAATTATTGCAAAAATCTGCCCTAGAATTAGCCCAACTGATTCGCACTAAACAAATCTCCCCCCTAGAATTAACCCATTTATACCTCGACAGAATCGAGAAATTTGACTTTCAAATCGGTAGTTTTGTCCATGTCGCTGGGGAAAGCGCCCTAGCCACCGCCAGCATCCAAACGGAACAATTAAGTCAAATCGCCGCTACTGCCGAATTACCGCCTTTTTTTGGAGTTCCCACCGCCATTAAAGACTTAAATGCCGTCGCTGGAATGCCCGTTAGTTACGGAGTCGCCGCTTTACAGGGAAATATCGCCCAATACGACGAAGGAATCGTCACCAGAATGAAAATGGCGGGTTTTATCCTTCTGGGCAAAACTGCCACTTCCCAGTTAGGGTCCTTTCCCTACACCGAAAATCCGGGTTTTTTGCCGACTCGTAACCCCTTCAACCGCGATTATACCGCAGGAGGTTCCAGTGGCGGTGCGGCGGCGGCGGTAGCGGCGGGTTTCTGCCCGATTGCCCAGGGTTCCGACGGTGGCGGTTCCATTCGTACTCCGGCGGGTTGTTGCGGTTTGGTGGGGATAAAACCCAGTCGCGGGCGCGTTTCCTATGCCCCGGTGGGGGAATTTCAAAGCGGTATCGCCACTAACGGCATTCTTTCTAAGACGGTGGCAGATGGGGCGGCACTGCTTACCGTGATTTCGGGCTATACGACGGGCGATCCCTACTGGCTACCCGATCCGCCCTTTTCTTTCCTAGAAGCCACTCAGAGAGGCGTAAAACCCCTAAGAATCGCTTTTTCTACTTCCGTATCCCCCTTTGGCGAGGCAACTTCCGTTTATAAAAATGCTGTGATCGAGACGGCTAAAATTTTAGAGGGTATGGGGCATCATTTAACGGAGTATTCTCCCGATTTACAGGCTTTAATCGCTCCTTTTCGCCGTATTTGGCAAGCGGGGACGGCAGCGACGGGAATTCCTAAGCAGTTATTAAGTCCTCTTAATCAATGGTTATTAGAGAATTCTGGCAGCGCGGGGGAGTACCTGCAAGCAGTGCAGCAGATGCACATTATTTCGCGGCAAATTGTGGCGATGTTTGATAATTTTGATGTCTTACTTTTGCCCATTTTCCTACATCAACCCCCCGGAATTGCTGAGTGGGAAAATTTACCACCGGAAGCAGCGGTTAATAAGATGATTGCTTGGATTGCCCCTTCCCCCATTGCTAATGCGAGTGGTTTACCCGCGATTGCTTTACCCACAGGAGTGGATAGTCAGGGTTTACCCGTGGGAATTCAGTTAGTGGGTAAACCTGCTGATGAAATCACTTTGTTAGGTTTATCGGCACAATTAGAGGCAGCTAATCCTTTAGGTTTGATGGCTAATTTTAACTAGCAAGACTTTCGGTAAATTGGGGAATGGAAGCGATAAGTTTACGGGTGTAATCACTTTGGGGAGAGTTAATAATTTGGTTAGCTGTACCCATTTCCTCAATTTTACCTTTATTCATCACCATAATCCGATCGCTCATAAATCTGACGACACTTAAATCGTGGGAAATAAAGATATAAGTGAGATTAAATTCCTGCTGTAATTCTTTGAGTAAATTTAAGACTCCCGCTTGTACAGAAACATCTAAAGCAGAGACAGATTCATCACAGATAATAAACTGAGGATTTAAGGCTAAAGCGCGAGCAATACACACCCTTTGTCGTTGTCCTCCTGATAATTGATGGGGATAGCGATCAAACCAAGTAGGATCAAGTTTAACTCGTTCTAATAAATATTCTACTCGTTGCCGTCGCTTTTGGGAATTGCCGCCGGTATGATGAATAACCATCGGTTCTAAAATTGCTTTACCAATGGATAAACGGGGATTCAGGGAGTTGTAGGGATTCTGAAAAACTATCTGTAATTCCCGTCTCAGTAGTCTTAATTTTGGATCGCTGGGGTTTAATTTAGCGAGATTTTCTCCTCGGAAATAGATATTTCCAGAAGTGGCAGGAATTAAGCGCAGAATTGTCCTTGCTAAAGTGGATTTTCCGCAGCCCGACTCACCGACTAAACCGAGGGTTTCCCCCCGTTTAACGGCAAAACTGACCTGATCTACGGCATTAAAAAAGGTCTTTACTTGCCCGAAAACTCCCTTAACTGGAAATCTAACCGATAAATTTTCTACCGATAAAATATTCTCGTGATGTTGTAAACCTTCAATTCTGCTTTCTTCCTCCTGGAGAGTAATAAATTTAACTGCTGGTGGAGTAATTTCCTGTAAGTCAATAATCTTACCTTGAGAGTCTTTTTCCACTTGTAAAAAATCGCTGACGGTGGGCAATTTTTCTGGACGAGAGTTTAAGCGAGGACGACAGGCAAGTAAACCTTTTGTGTAGGGATGTTGGGGATAATTTAATACTTCTTCTTTTGTTCCCTGTTCGACAATTTCTCCTTGATACATCACGACAATTTGATCGGCAATTTCGTTAATAACTCCTAAATCGTGGGAGATAAAAACCATTGACATTTCTCGATCGCTTTTGCACAAATCTCTTAATAATCTTAATATTTCTGCTTGGACAGTCACATCTAAAGCGGTGGTTGGTTCATCGGCAATTAATAGAGTAGGATTACAAGAAATCGCCATGGCAATCATTACCCTTTGTAATTGTCCCCCCGATAATTCGTGAGGATAACGCTTGAGAATTGCCTCTTTTTGTTCTTGAATATAAGTTCTAATTTTTTCTCTGACATGACCCTTATTTTCTAAGGGAAAAGTTTCTATATACTTCTCCTCTAACTGTTCATCACTGGCTAATAAGCGCACTTCTTGCAGTAGAGAAATGGCTTGATTTTTTGCCTGTTCGGGGGTGACTTTTTGATGCAGTAAAATTGCTTCGGTGAGTTGAAACTCGATGTTATAGACTGGATTAAGAGAACTCATTGGTTCTTGGAAAATCATCGCCATTTCTCCCCCGCGATAATAACGCAATTCTTCCGAGGGAATAGATAATAAATCTACTGCTTGCATTGACTGACCTTTTGCTGGACGAAAGCAAATTTCTCCCCGGGTAATTTTTCCCGGAGAGGGAACCAATCCCATGAGTGCGAGGGAGGTGACAGATTTTCCTGAACCCGATTCCCCCACACAACCGAGAACTTGACCTTTCTGCAAGCTAAAACTAATGTTATTAACGGCGACTGTTGTTCTTTTCTGATTAGAAAATTCAACGGTGAGATGGCGAACGTCGAGAATTTTGTTATCCATAGGTCTTTAAACAGAAAGACAGATTTGATTTACTTATAAATATAGCTTTTTCTGTTCCCAGTAGCTGGGTGCAATTAATTCGTAGATAGCTGGGGGAATCTCCCTTGCAAGGGAGAATTTTTCGGCATTAAGAAGATTTTCGTCTCTGAGCGATCGCCATGGATCAGAGACTGGCGACTTTTTTAAAGAAAAAATTTTCTTTTCTGTCTCCCCTTTGGGATTACACTGGTAATTGAGAATAATTAGCATTTATTTAAGCGATCGCAAGTCTTAGACAGTTTCAAAACCGTTGACTGAGGCTGACAGTAGTGCAGTTCTCACCCTTTGGCTACTTCAGTAAACTCGATGAGCTATTAAGGAATTATTATCACTCTTGAATGAAAGACCTTCATTACCTTACCTTTGGAGATAAGAAAAGCATGGACGATAAAATTAGACCGAATGAACCAGAAAAACCAGAAAAATCGCCAAATAAAGCCCAATTTTTCCGTTGGGGTGGTAAAAAGACAGAATTAGATAATGTCACTCCCACGGGTAATGACTTTGCTGCCACTTATCCTTTAGCACAAGTGGAAATGGGAAAAACCGTCTGGTTAGTGGGATTTCAGGGGACAGGAGGGATTAATCGACTACTAGGTATGGGATTAAACCCCGGCATTCAATTACAGGTAATTAGCTCCCAACCGAGGGGATCAGTTTTAATTGGCATTCAAGACAATCGTATCGGTATCGGGGCGGAAATGGCCGAAAAAATCCTCGTTAGTGACATTCAACCGAAAAAACTGGAACCCAAAAAAGACCTAACTGAAGTAAGAACATTTCTGCGGGAGATACCCATAGGAAAAGCGGGTAAAGTCATCGGTTATGACCGAGCATTGCGCGGATACAAAGGAAAATTGTTATCAATGGGATTAACTCCGGGGACAGAGTTTACCGTTATTCGCGTCGCACCTTTGGGGGATCCCGTCGAGATTCGAGTGCGGGGATTTCATCTCAGTCTGCGTAAACAGGAGGCAGACACTTTAATCGTCGAAGAAATAGACCCAAAAAGCTAAATTTAATCATCTAAGCCTATTCATCACTCAATATCCTAAATTATGGTCAAACCCATTATCGCCTTAATCGGCAATCCTAACTGTGGCAAAACTACCCTTTTTAATGCTCTCACCCGGTCCAATCAACGGACCGGCAACTGGCCGGGAGTAACAGTCGATCGCAAAGAGGGAAGATTTCAAGTTAACGGGGAAGATATCACCCTTGTGGATTTACCCGGAGTCTATTCCCTTGATGTGGAAGAAGGGGAGACAGGAATGGATGAATTAGTCGCTAGGGACTATCTGCTGTCAGGAGAAGCGGATTTAGTGATTAATATCGTCGATGCTGCTAATTTAGAGCGCAATCTCTACCTTACTACCCAAATCATGGAGATGCGTTTACCGATGTTGATTGCCCTGAATATGATGGATGTGGCCAAAACTAGGGGTATTGTGGTTAATCCGCAACTCTTAAGCGTTCGCATGGATGCAATTGTCGTCCCGATTAGTGCGGTTAAAGGGGAGGGAATCGGAGAATTAAAGCAAAAAATTGGGGAATTAGTCGATGATATTAACCATACTGCTGCTTATGTGGCTTATCCTGCGGTAATTGAGGAAGCTCTTAACGAGATTGTTGCCTACATTAACGACCATAGCAGTAAAAGGATCGTTGAGCCAAGATGGACCGCTTTAAATTTACTGCAATACGAGGATCGCATCGTCCCAGAATTGCGCTCCCAGGAACTATTAAGCATTATCGTCAAGCATAGACGACAAATACACCAAGTTTTAGGGGAAGACCTTGATATTTTAATTGCTGATACTCGTTATGGCTTTATTCAACAAGTTACTCAGGGAGCCACTCAACGGACTGGACAGATAAATGATACCATGTCCGATAGCCTCGATCGGATTGTTCTCGATCGCTGGTTAGGAATTCCGATATTTTTGGGCGTAATGTACCTAATGTTCTTGTTTACAATCAATGTTAGTGCTGCCTTTATCGATTTCTTCGATTTAACTGCCCAGACTATCTTTGTCGATGGTTTGTCCCAAGTTTTACAAAAAATCCATACCCCCGGTTGGCTAATTGCTCTGCTCGCTGATGGAGCGGGGGGAGGTGTGCAAACCGTCGCCACTTTTATCCCCGTAATTGGCTTTATGTTCCTCTTTTTGTCAATTTTAGAGGATTCCGGCTATATGGCCCGGGCAGCCTTCGTCATGGACCGATTGATGCGTTTGGTGGGATTGCCGGGTAAATCCTTTGTCCCCATGCTAGTGGGATTTGGTTGCAGTGTGCCGGCAATTATGGCCACCAGGACCCTAGAAAATTCCCGTGATCGTTTAATGACGATTATGATGAATCCTTTTATGTCCTGTGGGGCCAGATTACCTGTTTATGCCCTATTTGCGGCGGCTTTTTTCCCCATAGGTGGTCAAAATATCGTTTTTGGTCTTTATATCTTAGGAATTCTCGCCGCTATTTTGACGGGATTGGTGATGAAAAAAACCCTACTCAAGGGAGAAGTCAGTCACTTTATTATGGAATTGCCTCCCTATCATCTACCGCGTCTGAAAGGGGTTTTAATTCGCACTTGGGAACGTCTGCAAGCGTTTTTATGGAAAGCTGGACGAGTTATCGTTTTAATGGTGATGATTTTGGGACTACTCAACTCCCTCAGTTTTGATGGTTCTTTTGGTAATCAAGACAGCGAGCGATCGGTTTTAAGTGCCACCAGTAAAGCTGTAACTCCTATTTTCTCACCCATGGGACTAGAGCAGCAAAATTGGCCGGCAACAGTGGGAATTTTTACGGGAGTTTTTGCCAAAGAAGCAATGGTAGGGACATTAAACTCAATTTACAGCCAACTAGCAGGGGAAGATAACCCGAATAAGGGGGTAGCAGCCGAAAAATTCGACTTTTGGGGGCAAATTCAGGAAGCTATTGCCACTATTCCCGCCAATTTAGCGCAATTACCCAATCAATTACTTGATCCCTTGGGTTTGAATATTGGTAATCTGCAAGATCAAAAAACGGCTGCCGAGAAGCAAGAAGTAGATTTAGGAATCTTTGGGGCAATGGTGAAAAGATTTGATGGTCAAGCGGGTGCTTTTGCCTATCTGTTGTTTGTTCTGCTCTATTTTCCCTGTGTTTCGGCCACATCGGCAGTATATCGCGAAACTAATGCCGGTTGGACTGCTTTTATTGCCTTCTGGACCACAGGAATGGCCTATATTGTTGCCACTTCCTTCTATCAAATCGCCACTTTTTCTCGACATCCGGGATTTTCTCTCTTTTGGATAGTCTTGATGGGTTTAACCGTAGTCGGGGTTTTATTCACACTAAAAAATCTCCGTCCCCGAAAAATCAACCGTCCGGCAATTTAAAAGTAGGGTGGGTTAGGCGACAAAAAGCTAGGCAACTAACAAATTATTTAGATTCGCCGTAACCCACCGCAATCAAGCAACTTTTCTCGATTTTTTTCGCTTATAAACCATGATTTTAATCGATATACAGGCTTATCTTGCCAAAAATCAGAAAGCATCTCTGTCTGACTTATCTACACACTTTCGGATGTCAGCGGATGCCTTAAGTCCCATGCTCGATCGCTTGCTGAAAAAAGGGCGAATTCGCCTGATTTCCCTAGAAAAATGCGGAGGATGCAGCCGTTGTTCCCCGGAATCTATGGCTTTTTACGAATGGATTGAAGGCAATTCCGCAGGGACAAACAACTAAAAGTTCACTACTACAGAAGTGATCTCACCATTAAGATAACTGCTGTATTAAGCTGTGCCGAATTTAAACTGCGTATTGAAAATATTAGTACAAATGCTCAAACTGCCTCTCCCTTCTCTCTTCTCCCTTACCGTCTTAACAAGTAATTTAGATAGTCAACAGCTTAGGGGGTTTTGGGTTTATTCTTTTTTTCTACGAATTGATAAGTTTCTTTCCTAATCTGTCCCCATCTCTCGGTAACAGTAAATTCTATTCTTCCATTAGGTTTAATTTTAACATCACTAATACTTACGCGATCGCCTAATCCGTAGCTATCAACATGAACAGGTTTCCCGTGATCGTTAATAACAATAGCTAAATCCATAAAGGTTCCACTTCCACCAGTATTTTGATTAATAACTACAACAGCATCTTTAGCACCGTCACCATTTAAGTCTCCCAGTTTAATCGTCTCTCCAAGCCAGATTGAATTCCCTCCAATCGCACCATTCTCATATTTTGAAAAGAACTCCCCATTGTTTAATTTTACTTTACTAGCTGGATCATACGAATAATATTCTGCATTTTTTAGTTGTTCAATTGTTAACTCTTTAGATTCAGATGATTGATTTTCTCTGGATTTAATTGGAATCTGAGAAATATCAGCTTCTCCAACTAAAAGAAAACCAGACCAGTCAACAGGATTATTTTTATTTTTTATCATTGTGAGTATAGCTTGTCTCAAGGCTTGCGCTTTATCCGATGTCTTCCCAAGATGTTTGTAGAATTCAATCATAAGCGTTGAAGTTGTATCGTCATATACCGACCAAAGAGAAACAACAACACTTGGAACCCCATTTGCAATAAAAGGACGTGCTAAACCAATTACTCCATCAGTTGTAATATCTCCTATTCCTGTGTTGCAAGCACTCAATACAACTAATTCTGCATTCAAATTTTTTAAATTATAGATTTCTGCTTCATCAAGCAGTCCATCATCTTTTGCTGAAGGTGTTAGAGCGATAACATTAACCCCTTTTTTGTATTCACTTTCAATAAGGTAACTAGGATATCCATCTGCTTTACGGCGATTTAATCTACTCAAAACTTTTGGACGATTGACTTGCACATCTAGTATTGCATGAGTAGCAAAATGAATGATTTTCGCTTGGGAAATTTGATTTAGAATATTTTTTTCTGTTGCTTGTTGTCCAATCAGTGGCTTTGTACCTAATAATTTCCCAATAGCTTTAGCTTCTTGTTCTGCATAAGGTAGATTGTCATATTCTTCTGCAATGTTAGAATTAATTAACTTTATTTTGGGTATCGCTGGATTACCAACAACTAAAATTTTATTTCCTGTTTCGGAACGCTCTTGTACTTTTTTGCGAAGAATGTCTAAGGATTGAATAGAAGGAAAAATACGAATAGTATGTTTTTCAATCAAATATCTACCATCTGTTGACTTCAAAGCAGCAAAAGGAACCCGATATAAGTCTTTCTCAGGAAAAAAGATAATATGCTTTTCTGGATTATTTGGTAAAAGTTCTTCTATTGGCTTAATCAATATCTGATAGAGTATTTGTAAGCATTCATCGTCATCTTGACAGTTTTCTTGAGTTAAGTTAGAAGGTAAGTTTCGAGTTGGTTTCCCTCTTACAGCAATAAAAGTTTCTTTAGTAAAATTTTTAAATGAAAATTGACTGTCATTGGAAGAGTGTTGACTGGCAATCTCAATTTTTGTCGATTGTTTTTGATGATCACGAGAATCGCTAATCTGAGCATTTAGAAAGGGTAAACCTCCAGCAACTACACAAATAATTATCAAGCTTGGTATAATGAAACTTTTTTTATTTGCAATAATCAAAATACCAATAAAAATAACACCAATAGTTAAAACTAGAATTACAGGAAATTCAGATGAGCGAAGAGTTTGATTATAAGCTTCATTGTAAAGATTTTCTTTTATTTGTTCTAAATTATTTAGATTCACACTCCGAGAATGGAATTTGCCATTTGGCTGAATAACATAGATAAAAAGAGTATTATTATCAATAATTGAATATTCAATCAAAGTGGCTTTCTGTTCTTTAGCGATCACTCGCAGTTTTTCTATATCATATTTAGGCTCTTGAAATTGTTTAAAGGGATCATCTTTGACAGATAATAATGAAATTAATCCGAGTGATCTTCCCCTTTCCGAAAACTCCAAAGCTTTTTCTGGTTGATTTCTCCCTACCTTGATTTTCTGTAAAAGCGAATAAAGTTCTTGATATTGGTCTGTTAAAGAACTTGCACCTCTTGGAATCAATTGGTTATTATAAGTACGATATACATATTCACTACTATTAATGAGTATTTCAATTATCTTAAGTGCTTTAAATGCCTCTTGATCGGACTCTTGTAACTTTTTTGCATTATAAAAAGATTTGCTTAATTTTATATATAGATTAATAAGGCGCAAATCTGTTTCAGAAAATTTAGATAAATAACTTGATGCTTCTTTATAATGTTGAATAGCTTTTGAATAATTTTGCATTTTATAATAGATATCTCCTAAACTTTCTGAAAGATCATCTATTTTCAACTGCATAGAAGACCTATTATTCTTATTTTCCCAATATCTGTAGTATCTTGCGTATAATAAACCTCTTTGGAGATATTCAATAGCTTGCTCATAGTTTCCAGATTCTTGAGATAACTGTGCTTTTATCTCTAACATACAAATTCGCTTTTCAATATCATTTCTTTTATATTGACATAAATCTTTTTGGGTAGTAGATTGCACAAGTTGAACAGTAGAATTTTTATGATCAGACACTTGTGCTGAAGTTGTCTTCATTCCTAAATTACCAAAATTAGAATAAGTCAATAAACCTATCAGTAAAAATAAGCGAAAAAGTAAACTTCTTAAGTATTGATGATTCATGATAACAACATTGTCGGCTAATTAATGACTAATGACTCGCTTTTTGCTTTGAATCCGTGGTGCTTCTTTTATATATTGTTCGATATCCAATATTATCTCAGAATTACTTGAATTACCTCTTTTGACTCTAATAGCTTCAGTTTGAAAGGCGATAATTTCCCTAAGAACTTTAGACTTATCTTCCCCTTTTTTAAGGGTAATTAGCAAATTATCTTCATTGCAATTATCACTATTATTTTTTGTTTTGCTAATACAAAATACTGGATAATTATTCAAAGAACCGCCAGTAATGTATTTGAAAAAGTCGCCATGTTTTTCGTTAAAAACTTGCAATCTTCTGGCAACTGCTTGACATCGTTCTACAGGAGACCATTTATCTCCAAATGATTTATCTTCCCATGTAAAAAAAGGAATATCAACCTTATCCGTTGTTATAAGTGTAGTTGGTAATGTTTTTCCATCTATGGCGTGATAAGGATCACACCAAAATGAGTATTTACTCCTTTGTTCTTCTCTACTTTCCTCTGGTGGTTGAGTTTTTTTATATTCAGTTAAAGAATTAATAACTAGAGCGACACCTGGCAATATTGCAGCAATCCCTCCGGTTAACATTATTTTCAAAAAATCAGCTTTTTTCTCGCTCATCGTTCTATCATCAAGAAAAGCAACACTTAGTCAATTTTAACATATAGTCATTTCAATTAAGATTGAGAATATCAATACCAGATTTCATAAGGGTTTTATCGGTCTAGATTGTATCAGACCTATCTGAAATGACTACATCTACGAAAACAGTGTATTTGTATGAACGAACTCGGTCGAAAGCAATCAAGCAATTTTTATCAATTTTTTCGCTTATAAACCATGATTTTAACCGATATACAGGCTTATCTTGCCAAAAATCAGAAAGCATCTCTGTCTGACTTATCCAAACACTTTCGGATGTCAGCGGATGCCTTAAGTCCTATGCTCGATCGCTTGCTGAAAAAAGGGCGAATTCGCCTGATTTCCCTAGAAAAATGCGGAGGATGCATCCGTTGTTCTCCGGAATCTATGGCTTTTTACGAATGGATTGAGGGCAATTCCACAGGGACAAACAGATAAAAGTTCACTACTACAGAGGTAATCTCACCATTAAGATAACTGCTGTATTACCAGTCGCTTTCAACGGGGATAGGCTCTTCTAGGTTCTGTGTGATAAGTTTAACTTACAGAGGATCGATCAATCTTTGTGTCCTTTGTGTCTTTGTGGTTCCTTCCACTCGCTCGCCAGAAAGAATGTATCTTAGAATACATTTTGCCCACCAAACCTAAGAG
>NZ_JADBUN010000137.1:0-6467 GCF_020245625.1 Microcystis sp. M049S2
GCTTTGAATAAGAAAAAATTACAATCGGATAAATCGGTAGGACAAATTTCTCATGAAAGCGAGCAAAATAAGTAAACATTCGCCGATTAAACCACTTTCGGGAACTTTCCTGCGCCTCCAGATGAATCAGAAAAAAAGATTCTTTTCCTCGAAACTTAACTTGTGCGACTAAATCGCTTTCATACCTTTCTCCTTCCGTGACATCGGTGAATACTTCTTTGTCTAAAAAAGTAATCGATTCCCTATCTAAATAATCTATCAATTGAGGAAAAAATAACTCAATAAATTCGACAAAAAAGGTGGAGATTAACTCCTTAAATAAGCGATCATGGTCAATATTATTAGTCATGTAATATCATCTTAACTAATCTGAGCGATGAATGACTACTCTTATGTATTGTATTCTGAAAAGTCGGTTTTGGCAACGGATTGTTATGACCTCACCCCCTTAACCGACAGCGATTGCCAAATTCGCACAAAATCCATCAGATTGAGCTAAATCGAACAAAACATCGTAAACGGCAGGAAAAATCGGCAACAGGGTAGAAGTCATGACATTAACTGCAAAGGTTTACTGCTAACAGTTTTAGCCCAACAATCCCCAATCTTTCAAGACCCCTGTAACAGAAATTAACATTTATACAGAAAACGGGTTTCTCCGAGAAACCCGTTTTCTAAATCATCAGTATAAATATCTTTTAAGATTGACAGATAACCAACAAGAGCAAGACTGCTGAGAGGAGAAGTATCGCTAATAATAATCATAGCCAACCTTTGTTTTTTAAATGCTTAATATCTTCCTGAAACTCAGCAACATCATAGTGAATACAAATTCCTCGTTCAGAAAGCAGCCGTTGAAACTTGATTTGATTAATACTTAATAACTCACTTGCTTTTCCTAAGCTAATCTTATCTTGTTGGAATAACATAATAACAATTTCCTTCAACAGTTCATCCTCTGATAAACCACTTGCTTTAATCACTTCTTGGGAAATAACTAGAGTCATATTTTCTCCGTATTTTGATAGGAATTATACAAATGCTATCCTATGTACCCCTTGGAAGTCCCAGAAAACGGGTTTCTTGAAGAAACCCATTTTCTACATAAAGGCAATCACTCTCCCCAATTCATAATTCATAATTCCCCGCTCCCTTGTCTCTTATCATACTTTGTGCTTTTTGTCAAAAAAACTTTTTTTTTGCAATAAAACTACACAAAAAAAAGATCATCGTTGTGGGTAAAAATGACTGATTTACCCGTCTTAATTAGGATCACCTTCTAGCTGTGGCAAGGGTTTCAACCATTGCTGCCTAAAAAAGCAAAGAATAGCCCATTATGAAATTCTATCAAATCGCTGTAACCATTATAACGTCGTTGTTAAATAAAAATCTTTCTCAATTAATTCTTAAGAATTTATAAATATTGCGAAATGTTAATTTAAATATTCTCAAGTTTTTACAGTCAATAAATAATTTTTGCTTATCTTTGTCAGAAAATAGAACTTCTGCAAAAATCCAACATCTACCATGGGGTTAGGAGTCTCCGAGTCAGGATTCAGGATTCAGGATTCAGGAGATTATTTTATTTATTCTCCCCACACCCCACACCCCACACCCTACACCCTACACCCCACACCCCACACCCCACACCCCACACCCCACTTATTAAACAAACATGAAAGAATCGTGGCGAGAACGTCTGAATATCTCTCGAATAGCGATTAATGCACCGAGGTTAACCATTGCCTTCTGGTTAGCGGTGGCCGTGGCGGGAATTTTGGCTTTTAGTTCCCTAAAATACGCTCTTTTCCCCGATATAAGCTTTCCAGTCGTCATAATTAACGCTCAAGCGGATTTAGCTACTGCTATCACCACGGAACAGCAATTAACTAAACCCCTAGAAAATCCCCTTTTCTCTCTCCCCGGTCGTCGTGATATTTCTTCGACTACTGCCCCCGGACAGTCAGTAATCAGCATTTTCTTTAAAATTGGCACAAATTTAGACAAAGCCACCGCAGCAGTTAAACAGGCTATCTCGCAAGTCCCTTTACCCTCTCAAGCTACTACAGAAGTTATCCCCGTTGATTTAAATGAGTCGGCAACAGTCACCTATGCGCTGGTGAGTGAGCAGAAAACTCTAGAAGAATTAAGCCAAATCGCCCAAGATAATTTAATTCCACCCTTAAAAGCTCTTCCTGGTACGGCTAAAGTTAATTTACTCGGTCAAGGTACAGTTAGGGAAGATAATCCCCATAAAAGCTTAACCCGACCATTGCCCACGCTGGTGCGCTTTAACGGACAAGAGGCGATCGCAGTGCAGGTAATCAAAAAAGGTGCCGCCAATAGTCTCGATCTGGCCGCTCAAGCAGAAAAACTGGTTAAAGACATAGCACAAAAACTGCCCGATGTCAAGATAATTTTAGCTGAAACCCAAGCGGAATATATTCGCGCTGCCCTACAAGGCACGATCGATGATTTACTTTTGGCAGTTTTGCTGTCGGTGCTGGTGATCTTGATATTTTTAGGCAGTTTCGCCGCTACGGTCATTTCTGCTCTGGTTATCCCCCTATCTCTTTTGGGGACTTTCATTATCATGGCCATCTATGGGTTTAATCTGGAAACCCTGACACTGCTGGCTCTCGCTTTGGTGATCGGCATTGTCGTGGATGATGCGATCGTGGATGTGGAGAATATTTCCCGTTTAATCGACGCGGGGGAAACCCCGAAAAATGCGGCACTTAAGGGGACAAGGGAGATCGGATTAGCTGTCACCGCCTCCACTTTAACCATTGTTGCCGTGTTTATACCCGTCGCTTTTATGGGGGGTGCGGTGGGGCAGTTTTTCCAACCCTTCGGTTTAACTGTCTCGGCTGCGGTGATTTTTTCTCTGTTGATCGCCAGAACTTTATCGCCAGTTTTGGCAGTATATTGGCTGAAACCGCAGTCACGGGCAAAAATGACGAAACAAAAGCGACCGATTGAAAACGCCTATCGACGGCTCTTAAACTGGTCATTGCGTCATCGTTTGCTGGTCATTGCTATTGCCCTAATTACCTTTTTTGCAGGTATTGCCCTGATTCCTTTTATTTCTAGGGGATTTATTCCCCGACTCGATCGCGGCGAGTTTAATCTGGTTTATACGTCTCCTTTGCCGAAAATAACGCAAATTAGCCCTAATAAACCAAAAAATAAGAGTTCTACTGATAGTTTCGCTTGGATTTCCCAGTTAGCTAGTTCTCCCGAAAGTTTTCTCCTGCGTCGCACTGTCCGGGATGGCAGCAAATTAGAAGCGCCGATTTTGCAGGATGGGGAAGTGGAATCGACTTTTATGATCGCCGGTTTACGCGGTGAGCCGAATCGGGGCAAAATTCACGTTAAACTGAAGGGCGATCGTAAATCTCACACCAGTGCGGTGCAGCAACGGATTCGGCAAATTTTACCGACAATTAGAGGGGTGAATGTCAGTGTCGAGGACATTCCTTTTGTGCAGACGGAAGCGGAAAAGCCGATCCAAATTGCGATTAAAAGCGATAATTTGCAGCTATTGCGCGATAGTGCCGAGAAATTGCGGGTTGAGGCCGCTAAAATCTCTGGTTTAAAGGATATTTCCCTATCATCTAGATTAAATGAGCGGGGGGATTTTTTGGCGATCGAGCGTTTAAATGGTCAACAGGCGATTTTTCTCAGTGCTAATCTCAGTCCGGATTTAGGATTAGAAGATGCGGCGATTAAAATTGAAGGGATTCCTTTACCAGAAGGGATAACTTTACAGCGTTGGGGTACTTCTTCTCAAAGTAGCGATGTTTTGGGCAGTTTTGGTCGCACTTTAATCCTAGCGACAATTTTAATGTTAGGAGTTTTATGGTTATTATTCAGAAGACTGCTAGAAACTATCGTCATCGCTTTATGTTTACCTTTAGCGATTGTGGGGGCAATGTTGGGGTTATTGGTAACGGGTAGTGAGTTTAGTATGATTTCTTTGATCGGGTTTATCTTCCTCCTGGGATTACTCGATAAAAACGCTGTGTTATTGCTGGATTATACTAACCAATTGCGTCAACAGGGTTGGAGTCGGGAGGAAGCGGTTTTAGAAACGGGAATGATTAGGTTAAGACCGATTTTAATGACCACCTGTTCGACAATTTTAGGCATGATTCCGATCGCTTTGGGATTGGGTACCGGTGCGGAATTGCGGCAACCCATGGCGATGGTAATTGTGGGAGGTTTAGTCACTTCTTCCCTGTTGAGTTTAATTGTTGTGCCTGTGTTATATCTAAGTTTAGAGGATGTTTGGAACCAGATTAAAGCCGGTCAAAAGTAGCTAGTTTTACCGTCGCTTTAGTGAGGGTTGGCTGAATAAATCTAAAAACCTTGTTGGGCAAGGCTTTTATACTTTTTGTCAATCAAAAAGTACCGGATATGGGAGTGAGCGGGGGGAAAATCCCTGGACTTTTTCCCTAAAAATTAGGTAATTGACCCCCTCAAAATCGGTAAAACCCCACACCCCACACCCCACACCCCACACCCCACACCCTGTCCCCACTAAAAACTTTTTGCCACAAACCCTAGTTATTGTTTTGGCTTCTGATTACTATAGAGTCGTTTGAACTCTTTTTGTTGTTGATTATGATCGACAATTGGCTCAGGATAACCACAACGATGTCTTTCTAAACGGGGGATTTTCCCGGTTACTAAATATTCCGTATCTACGGAAGCTAATTCCGGCAACCATTGACGAATATATTCCCCTTCTGGATCGAATTTTTGTGTCTGACTAGCGGGATTAAAAATTCTTAAAGGTTTCGGATCCATGCCACTAGAGGCACTCCACTGCCAACCACCATTATTAGCGGCTAAATCGCCATCAAAAAGTTTCTGCATGAAGTATTTTTCGCCTTTTTGCCAGTTAATAATTAAATCTTTGGTTAAAAAACTCGCCACAATCATGCGACAACGATTGTGCATCCATCCCGTTTCATTTAATTGTCGCATGGCCGCGTCAACGATCGGATAGCCGGTTTTTCCCTGGCACCAAGCTTGAAAATGTTCTTCGTTATCCTGCCAAGGAAAATGACGAAATTCTTTTCTATAAGCACCGACCGCCAATTCTGGGAAAAAATAGAGACAATGCTGGTAAAATTCCCGCCAAGCTAACTCTTGCTGCCAAGTGATAATACTATCTTTTGCTTCCTCGGCGCGGCAATTTTCTAATAACTCTAGGGTTGCGGTCCAAATTGTGCGGATGCCAATCGCCCCAAATTTTAAAGCGGCACTCAAGCGCGAGGTGCCATCGAAAGCGGGGAAGTTACGATCTTCTTGATAATTGTTAACAACCCCTTGACAAAATTCTTCTAATCTGCTAAGAGCGGCTTTTTCTCCGGGGGTGAGGGGTAAGGGATTTTGCCAGGTAAAACCTAAATTTTCTAGGGTTGGTAAGTTAATAGTTTCTGCGAGTTTCTCCCCCTCATTTTCGTCTAATCCTTGCAGGTTTTCTAGGGTTGTGGGGCTGGCTTTGGTTAATTGGCTCCAATTTTTCCAAAAAGGAGTATATACGGTGTAGGGACTTTTTGAGAGGGTGAGGACTTGTCCGGGGGCATGGAGAAGTTGATCCCAGAAGGTTTCTACCTCAATTCCTTTTGTTTGTAAAGCGGCGATTACCTGTTGATCTCGTTGACGCGCGTAGGGTTCGATATCGAGGTTAAAAAAAACTGCTTTTGCCGATAAATCGCTGGCTAAATTGACCAGTGTTTGACTGGGGTTGCCGCGAATAATCAGTAATTGACTACCTTTTTGGCGATAATTTTTTTCTAATTCCTCCAGACAACCGAGGAGATAGGCAACTCTAGCCGGGGCGATATCATCCCCTTCTAAAATAGCAGGATCGAGGCAGAAAACCCCGATAATTTTCGGACTGCGCTCCCTAGCTTTACTCAGTCCAATATTATCCGAGAGACGTAAATCGCGACGATGCCAGAAAAGGATTAGATTTGACATAAAGTAAGGTGATGAGTGGTCACTGAGCCTGTCGAAGTGAAGATTATCAGGGGCGAGATTATTTTACATTGAGCTTGTCGAAATGTGGGGTACAGTTCAGAACAAATTCAATTCAAAAATACTCTTTCTGTAATTATAGGACAGTGGATCAAGAATAATTGTCTAATTTTACAATCTAGCTGTGATTGGCAGTTAGTTTATTGACAAAATCTCGATGTTCTGCTGTCTCTAACCCCCGCTGCAAAATCACTAAAACTTTTCCTAAGTCGCCCATTAATAAAGCGTTTTTATCTAGCCATAAACCGGGAAAGATTTGAGAGCGCATTATGCCATCACTATGGGGTTCTAGTTTAATATATTCTCCTGCCTGTAGCCGAAACCAATCAATTTCTTGTTCATAAAACCGCCAGACTAGGTATTCTTGGACTTGATTGCGACGGTAAACATTTAATTTTTGATGAACATCGTAGGAA
>NZ_JADBUN010000138.1:0-22600 GCF_020245625.1 Microcystis sp. M049S2
AACGCAGTTCGCCCCTACATTGTGGACAAAATCCGTTACTGTAGGGGCGCAATGCTTGCGCCCTCCGATCGATCAGGTTTGCTGATCACCCTAAGTAGGGGGAGAGCCTTCGAGATGTTAGGGACTTGCGCTTTGATAATGCGCCATCTGGCTGGTCTGGTTCTTCTACAGAGCGATTTTCTGGCTGGGATATTATTCCTACGCAAGTCCCTAACCCCACCAACAAACTTTTTGCCGCAAACCCTAGCTTAACACCATAGTTCGGGAACCCGTACCGATCGAGCAGTTGTCAGGGGGCCTTGTATTTCGGTAAATTAGCACTCGGAAGGTAAGAGTGCTAATCTGGAAAAGACACTTACCCAAATACAAGACAAACGGAGGATATTCCATGGCTGCAGTCAGCATCAACGTAACTACTGTTAAACCCCTAGGCGATCGAGTTTTCGTTAAAGTTAGCCCCAGCGAAGAAAGAACCGCCGGTGGCATTTTCCTTCCCGATGCCGCGCAAGAAAAACCCCAAATCGGGGAAGTCGTGACCGTCGGCACTGGCAAACGCAACGATGACGGCAGCCGCACCCCTGTGGAAGTGGGTGTGGGTGACAAAGTTCTCTACTCCAAATATGCCGGAACCGATATCAAACTTGGTGGCGAAGAATACGTTCTCCTCTCCGAAAAAGACATTCTCGCCGTCGTTTCCTAATCATCTACCCTTGAAAACCCCTATTTTGCCCGAATAACGATACATTATGGCTAAATCTATTATCTACAACGAAGATGCTCGTCGCGCCCTAGAAAAAGGCATGGATCTCCTGGCCGAAGCAGTAGCCGTCACCCTTGGCCCCAAAGGTCGTAACGTCGTCCTCGAAAAGAAATTTGGCGCACCCCAAATCGTCAATGATGGCATCACCATCGCTAAAGAAATCGAACTGGAAGACCATATCGAGAACACCGGTGTGGCTTTAATTCGCCAAGCCGCCTCAAAAACCAACGATGTAGCGGGTGATGGTACTACTACCGCCACCGTTCTCGCCCACGCTATCGTTAAAGAAGGTTTACGCAACGTCGCCGCCGGTGCTAACCCGATTTCTCTGAAAAAAGGGATCGATAAAGCTGCCGATTTCCTCGTCAGTCAAATCGCCAAACACGCGAAACCCGTAGAAGATTCCAAAGCGATCGCACAAGTGGGCGCTATCTCTGCCGGTAACGATGATGAAGTCGGTCAAATGATCGCCTCGGCCATGGATAAAGTGGGTAAAGAAGGCGTAATTTCCCTAGAAGAAGGGAAATCGATGACCACCGAACTAGAAATCACCGAAGGGATGCGTTTTGACAAAGGTTATATCTCTCCCTACTTTGTCACCGACACCGAACGCATGGAATGCGTTTTTGAGGATCCCGCTATTCTGATTACCGACAAAAAAATCGGTTTAGTACAGGATTTGGTTCCCATTCTCGAACAAGTGGCCCGTCAAGGTAAACCCCTAGTAATTATCGCCGAAGACATTGAAAAAGAAGCTTTGGCAACCCTAGTGGTTAACCGTCTGCGCGGTGTTCTTAACGTCACTGCGGTGAAAGCTCCTGGATTTGGCGATCGCAGAAAAGCGATGTTAGAAGATATCGCCGTCTTAACCGGTGGTCAAGTAATCAGCGAAGATGCGGGTTTAAAACTGGAAACCACCAAAATTGATAGCTTAGGTACGGCCCGTCGTATCACCATGAACAAAGATACTACCACCATCGTCGCCGAAGGCAACGACGTGGCAGTGAAAACCCGTTGTGAGCAAATTCGCCGTCAAATCGAGGAAACCGATTCTTCCTACGATAAAGAAAAACTGCAAGAACGTCTGGCTAAATTAGCCGGGGGTGTGGCAGTGATTAAAGTCGGTGCCGCTACGGAAACGGAAATGAAAGACCGCAAATTGCGCCTAGAAGACGCGATTAACGCCACTAAAGCAGCCGTAGAAGAAGGTATCGTCCCCGGGGGTGGTACTACTTTAGCTCACCTCGCTCCCCAATTGGAAACCTGGGCCAAAGAAACCCTACACCATGAAGAATTAACCGGCGCTTTAATCGTTTCTCGCGCCATTGCTGCCCCCTTAAAACGGATCGCTGAAAATGCCGGCCAAAACGGTGCAGTTATTGCCGAACGGGTGAAAGAGAAGCCCTTTAATGTCGGTTATAATGCCGCTACCGGTGAGTTCTCCGATATGTTTGAGGCGGGTATCGTTGACCCCGCGAAAGTGACTCGTTCTGCCCTACAAAATGCCGCTTCTATTGCCGGTATGGTTTTAACTACCGAGTGTATTGTGGTGGATAAACCCGAAAAAGAAAAAGCCGCTGCTCCCGCCGGCGGTGGTGACTTCGACTATTAATTAATAATTAGTCTGTTTTTTCTCGACTCGATCGCAATTAAGCGATCGAGTTTTTTTTGATGAAAAAACATCTTTTTGCATGAGTACATGAGTAGAAAACGGGTTTCTCGGAGAAACCCGTTTTCTGTGCGTTACTCAGAGGGGCGAAGCATTCGGGCAATAACCTATCGGTGAAACCGGAGATTTTCTATCCGAATGCTTCGCCCGTACTTTTTGCCGCAAACCCTACTTATGAGGAAAGGCAAAAGGGGCAATAGATAATCAGCTTTTAATAACCGTATTTAGAGGATTTATGTCGGGTTTCGTTGCCTCAACCCGACCTACGAATTTACTATACTAATTTTTCCGTGATATTTGTCAGGATAATTTCTAGGGAATCGGTAACGGGGGATTGACTCATGAATTTCCGGGAACATTCGATCGCCTAGTAATATTGTAGCTGTAGGTTGGGTTGAACGATAGTGAAACCCAACAACCGAGGATTTATGTCGGGTTTCGTTGCCTCAACCCGACCTACGAATTTACTTGGCACGACCAGAAACTGGGGCATTGGATCACAGTAGTGTAGTTTTAGGTTAATACCTGTAGGTTGGGTTGAACGATAGTGAAACCCAACAACCGAGGATTTATGTCGGGTTTCGTTGCCTCAACCCGACCTACGAATTTACTTGGCACGACCAGAAACCGCCCGATCTTGCCTACCACTTTCTAGCCATTTTGTCAACACCCTATAGAATTAAATATCATACCAGACGGTAAATGATAACAAAATCTAATCAATGGTTGAAAAGAAGAGACGGCTGCGATAAGCTCATCTACATAATTTCTTAACTTTTTTAGAGATCATGAAAACCTTATCTACGTCTTTGGTGTTGGCGGGAATAAGTAGTTCACTTGTACTAATAGGGGGGGGGGTAAACCCTGTCCGCGCGGCGGTTATCATCGGGAATCTACCGCAAGCCAATGATAATGGTGGTACTTTTTTGAGCACTACTGAAATAAAAGCACTCGCCTTTACCCTGCCCGCGGGTAACAATTACAGCCTCGACAACGCCATCCTGCGACTCAGTGGCTACGATCCAGGAGAGACTCCCCTAGTCCAGATCCGCAATGATGTCGGGGGTAGCGATCCGGGCAGTACCGTCCTCGCCAGTTTCACCAATCCCACCCCTCAAGGAGCGGGAAATTTTGACTACACCTTCACTCCCACTGGCCCCTTCACGTTTACCGCCGGTACTAAATACTGGTTATACGTTACCAGTACCAGTGGAGATTTCCTCTGGAGCGCTTCTAGTACGATTCAAACCCCGACGGGCATCGCCACGTTCTCGGGAGCCAGGTTTGGTAGTGGAGCGAGTTTCTTTCCCAGTAACGTTTTTAACAGTTTCCAGATCAACGCAACCGAGATAACCGGTCCGGTGGCCAGCACTCCCGAACCTAGTGCGATCGCGGCTTTGTCCCTGTTCGGATTGGGATTACTGGGGGTTAAAAGTCGTCGGAACAAGGGGTAGTAGGTTGATTCATGAATCAACTCTCATAGTAGGTTGATTCATGAATCAGCCTACCCTAACCCCCTCGATGTCGGGTTAATACCGTCACCCTAACCCCCCCGATGTCGGGTTAATCCCGTCACCCTAACCCCCCCGATGTCGGGGGGGCAGGGGGGGAAACTTGTAAGCCGTAGAAACCCAACCACCGAGGATTTATGTCGGGTTTCGTTGCCTCAACCCGACCTACAAATTTACTATACAAACGGGGAAGCTTTTAAGGATTAGGGATCGATCGCACCAGCAGAGTCAGAATACTGGTTAATACTGCCACTACCACGGGAATAATCAACGATTTTGTTCCCTTAAGGTCGGATACATCCTGAATTAAAGCGTCCTGTGTTCCCTCTACTTTTTCCAATCGCCTATCAATAATCTTGAGTTCGGTTTTCACCTCGGCCATATCTACTTTTAGATCGGTGAAATCTTTCTGTAAAGAGTCTAATTTTTCCGTGATATTTGTCAGGATAATTTCTAGGGAATTGGTGACGGGGGATTGACTCATCTGAATTTCCGGGAATATTCGATCGCCTAGTAATATTGTAGGCTGATAATCGTTATTGGTAATTCTGCGATCTTTCGGGAGTGACGGAATTACAGCGATCGCATGGATCAAATATCTTCTTCAGAAAGTCCCGCTTGTTTCAAAAAATGCTTGAGTAATCCGATTTTTAAATCCTGGTTTCCGTGAATCGGCACAGAGATACGGGTGGGATTATCCGGCTGACAGTAAATGTGATGGCTACCTTGAATTCTCAATAATTACCATCCGTGACGCTCTAAAATTTTGGCGAACTTTTTCCCAGAAATCGATTTCATATCGCTATCTCTAGAATCCGAGTTTTCGGATCGGTCGGCAAGGATTCCACATCTATGGATAGACAACCTTCGATCGCCTCGTGTAAATTCTCTAGTAGTTCCTCGAAAGTTTCTGCTTGGGTGGCACAGCCGGGGAGCGCCTGGACTTCCCCCCAGAAGCCACCTTCCTCCGCCTCGTGAACGATAACTTTCATTTTCATTGCTTATCTCCTAGATCGATCAATGGGAGGGATGGATAGATAATTATCACTACCCCTAAAATCTAACATTTCTACGGGGTTGTGTAAATAATTAGTCTTCAATAACTGGATTTAGTCTAAATATTGTAGGCTGTTTTTGTAGGTGATGCAATCCTTACCAACGTTCTAAAATCAGCCCATCTACATAATTAAAATCAGTATTAAGACTGATAACTGATAACTGATAACTGATAACTGATAACTGATTCAAGGCTGACAGCTATATTAATCCACGGTGCGGCGAATTTGAAGACAACACCATTCTTGACGTTTCCACAGGGCAGCCACTGTCCAGCCTTGGGGTTCTAAAATATCTGTAACTGCTTGTGCTTGGGTGACAAGGATGCCGCTTAAAATTCCCCAAGTATTCGGTTTTGCCAGACGGGTAATTTCGGGCATTAAAGCGATAATTGTCTCGGCTAAAATATTACAAACGATGCCATCAACACCATCGGGAATTAATTCTAATAACTCCTCGACACTACCCTGACTAACAGCTAAATTTTCGGGGTTAATCCCGTTGAGATGGCGATTACTATACGTCGCATTCACCGCGAGCGGATCTGTATCGACAGCATAAACTTTTTTGGCCCCTAATAAAATCGCCCCGATCGCTAGTATGCCAGAACCACAACCGATATCGGCGATAATTTTAGGCTCTGGATGGCTACTTAAACGCATTTCTAGGGATTCTAGACATAATTGGGTGGTGGGATGCGTTCCCGTGCCGAAAGCGGAACCGGGGTCAATTTTAATCACCAATCTCTGGTTATTTTCCGGGGGATTTAACCAAGCAGGACAGATCAAAAAGCGATCGCCGATTTCGCTAATTTGCCAATGTTGTTTCCAACTGCTGGCCCAGTCTTCCTCGTCCATTAACTGCCAATGGCTGACAGGTTCGGGAAAACCTAAAATCAAAGCATCCTGCTTTAACCAGAGGCTTAGTGCCTCTAAATCGGGCAATTGCGCTTTAATTTCTGGTATATAGGCCTTAATCTCTAAAGAGGATTGTTTTTTAGCAGTGGCCGTTCCTGAACAGCCAAAATCTTCCAGTCTCCAGAAAACCGTTTCTTCGAGACTAGGTTCGCACAAAACCGTAATTTCCCACCAACTATTAGACATATATTAGTTATCAGTGATCAGGGATCAGTTATCAGATTTGAGTTTTCAGTCAACAGTATTAAGTGGCAAGTTCGGAGCTTTCTTTTCACTGATAACTGATAACTGATAACTGATAACTGATAACTGATTTAATCTAGAGTTTTACTGTGTAAGCATCGCGGATACCGGGGACTTTAGTAATTTCCGAGAGCAGACCTTCCGGTAGAGGATCATCGAGACTCAGGGCCATAACCGCATCACCGCGAATAATTTTGCGTCCTACCTGCATACTGGCGATATTGACATTAAAACTGCCTAAAAGTGCGCCAATTTTGCCGATAATACCGGGCATATCTTGGTGAAGGGTGAATAGCATATGATTACTCGGAGGCACGTTAATGGGAAACTCATCGAGGTCAGTAATGCGGATTTCTCCGTTACTTAACAGCGCTCCGGTGACGGAATGGGTCCCCATAGAACCATTAGCTTCCAAATGAATCGATCCCGAATAGTCGCGGGTGGAAGCGTCCCGGGTTTCAATTACCCGGATACCGCGTTCCTTAGCTTCGATCGCCGCATTAACATAGTTTACCCGTTCCCGGAGGGCTTGGGAAAGTAAACCCTTAATGGCCGCTATCACCAGAGGTTGACTGTCTTTAGTGGCCAATTCTCCCTGTAAACGGACATTTAACGAGTCACAGCGACCTCCTGCCAACTGACTGACAAGATTACCCATAGTTTCCGCTAATTGCAGGTAAGGGCGCAGTTTTTCCATAACATCGGGAGTTAGTCCGGGGATATTAACGGCCGAACGCGCTGGCAAACCGAGGAGGACATCGCGAATTTGTTCGGCCACATCAACAGCCACACCCACCTGTGCTTCCGTAGTCGAGGCACCTAGGTGGGGAGTGAGAATGACGTTAGACAATTCTCTTAATCTAGATTCGCCTAAAGGTTCCTGTTCAAATACATCCAAGGCTGCCCCAGCGATTCTACCGGATTCGAGGGCTTCAATTAAAGCCAACTCGTCGATAATGCCGCCTCTGGAACAGTTAATGATGCGGACTGTGGGTTTCATCTTAGCGAGGGTTTCCCGACCGATAAGATGCTGGGTTTCGGGAGTTTTCGGGACGTGGAGGGTGATAAAATCGGACTCAGCAAAGAGCAGTTCCAGATCCACCAGGGTGCAACCGAGTTGATCGGCGCGTTCTTTGGAAATAAAGGGATCGTAGGCGAGAATTTTCATGCCTAGGGATCTAGCCACTTTGGCGACGTGGGAACCAATTTTACCTAAACCGACGACTCCTAGGTTCTTTTTATAAACTTCTGTGCCGATAAAGCGATTTCTTTCCCATTTATTCGCTTTTACCGACTGATTGGCATCGGGAATATGACGGGAAAGGGATAACATCATGGCCAAGGCGTGTTCGGCAGCGGCGATCGTGTTACCTTCGGGAGAGTTAACGACAATAATCCCCTGACGAGTGGCCGCAGGAACATCGATATTATCGACTCCTACCCCCGCGCGGCCGATGATTTGCAGTTTGCTGCCCGCTTCGACGATTTCTTTGGTGACGCGGGTACTGGAACGGAGCATCAGCGCGTCGTATTCGGGGATAATTTGAATGATTTCCTCGGCGGATAGTCCTGTTTTCACGTCCACTTGGGCAACCTGTGACAGAATTTCTACTCCTACCGGATCGATCGAATCGGATACCAGAACTTTGGCCATAATCTTTATAACGTGCTTTTTTCAGTCTACGGGCAAATGCTAGACCAATATTGGTATCTAGCGGCAATAGCCCATTTTAGAAGCAAAGGGTGCAGTCTATGGCAAAATTAGCGAAAAGATTTTAGGTTGTCATTCTTAATTGTCGTCCATGGTGTTGATGTCAGCCTCTTACCGTTGTCACTGAGATAAGTAGTCGTGCAAAATAAATTTCCTAGTGAAGATAGGCAAGAGGCAAGAGGCAAGAGGCAAAAGCTTTATCGAAATGTGTAATTAATTTTGCTTAGGTACTTATGGCTAATTTAATCACGGTGGCGATCGAGTTTTCCGCTTCTTTTTCTAAGGCTTTTTCTAGGGCTGCCATTGCTTCTATTTGAAAATTTCTAAGTAGCTGGTTATAATTAAATTAAAAATGGATTTTAGGTTCGATCCCCCCTGCCCCCCTTGATAAGGGGGGTGCCAATCCCCCCTTAATAAGGGAGGCATCTGATAATTTTTAACGCCTACCTAATTATGATGTTCACATAGTAGATAAAAAGCCAAAAACCTCCGTTAAGTATAACGGAGGCTGGTTAATTAATTAACAATTTTTGGCTACAATTTCGCCCCACATTCAGGACAGAATTTATTATTCCAACTGTTAACTGCGCCACAACTGGGACAATCGAGCATTTCACAACCCTTGGTGACAATTTTCGGTAAACCAATCATACGCGCATTACTTTGACCGGGGGCGACCATGGGATAACAATTTTCATCCTTAGTCACGATCGCATTGACTAAAACTGGACCATCATAGGCCAACATTTCGGCAATTTTTGCGGCTAATTCCTCTCGATGGCGAATAGTAATCCCTTTAATGCCGTAAGCTTGGGCTAACAGTTCCACATCTGGCATTCCCACTTCCATATTGGAATTAGAATAACGTTCCCCATAGAAAGCTTCTTGCCATTGACGTACCATACCCTGCCAACCATTATTAATAATAATCGTCTTGGCATGAATATTAAATTGGGTTAGGGTGCCCAATTCCTGTAGATTCATTTGGAAACTGGAATCACCACTAATACAGATGACCTCCTCATCAGGAATGGCCACCTTTACCCCCATCGCAGCCGGTAAACCGAAACCCATCGTCCCCAATCCCGCGCTAGAAACCCAACGTCGGGGACCATTTTTGAGGAATTGGGCCGCCCACATCTGATGCTGGCCCACATCGGTGGTGTAGTAGGCGTGGGGTGCTTGACGGCCCACCTCAACGATTACTTCTTGGGGGGAAAGTCTGCCTTCCGGTCGAGGTACTTGCAGGGGATAATCTTGACGCCAGCGATCGATCTGGGCCAACCAGGCTTGGGTGCGATCGGAATTAGTGGGATAATCAAATTCTCTGGCTTTTTGGAGTATTTGTTCTAAAACTACCCGCACATCCCCGACAATCGGCACATCAGGGGCGCGATTTTTGCCCACTTCGGCGGGGTCGATGTCCACATGGATTACCTTAGCTTTCGAGGCGAATTCGTCCAATTTCCCCGTTACTCGGTCATCAAAACGAGCGCCGACGGCAATTAATAAATCACACTCGGTCACGGCAAAATTAGCGTAGGCGGTGCCGTGCATTCCTAACATTCCCACCGAGAGGGGATGATGTTCATCAAAAGCACCGATCCCCATTAACGTGGTGGTGACGGGTAACTGAAAACGTTCGGCAAACTCGGCAATTTGGGCGTGGGCATTAGCTGCGATCGCACCTCCGCCAACGTAAAGTAAGGGTTTTTCGGCGGTTTCCAAGAGGTGTAAAGCGGCCTCGATTTGACGGCGATTGCCCTTAACCGTGGGACGATAGCCAGTTAGTTTCACATCTCCCGGTTCGACGGGGATATAATCGCACTGTTCTAAACCGACATCTTTGGGAATATCGACTAAAACCGGTCCCGGTCGTCCTGTACTGGCGATATGGAAGGCCTCAGCGACGATTCTCGCTACTTCGCGGGCATTTCTAGCCACATAGGAATGTTTAACAATCGGGAGAGTAATGCCATAAATATCGGTTTCTTGGAAAGCATCGGAACCGATGGCCGCCCGGCTGACCTGACCGGTGATAATTACCATCGGGATGGAGTCCATGTGTGCGTTAGCGATGCCTGTCACCAAATTGGTCGCCCCGGGGCCGGAAGTACCGAAACAGACTCCCACTTTGCCGGTGGCCCTAGCGTAGGCATCGGCGGCATGGGCGGCCGCTTGTTCGTGGCGCACTAAGATATGTTGTAATTCTCCCCGTTCTTCAAAGCGGTAGAGTTCGTCATAGATGGGCAGGATCGCACCGCCGGGATAACCGAAGATGTGCTTAACACCATGACGTTTGAGACTGTCCATCAAGGCATAAGCACCAGAACAACGCTGGGGAACCGTTGTTAAAGAGTCATTGGGCTTGGGAAGTGATGAAACCACAGGGCAAACCGTCCAATTTCTAATGAGAGGGATAATTGCGATTCTGTTGCCTAGGATGCAACTTGAAAAATAGCAAAATTTATATCCTTATACATTTAGTGTATTCTATTTCACCTTTTTGGCCGCAGTTTTTTTTCTTTTTGCATCTTACCCATGCAATATCTGGGGTGATGGGGAAGTGGGGAAGTGGGGAGGGGGGGGAAGTGGGGAAGTGGAGATAAGATAATAGATGCTGGTGATTTCGCCTGATCTTGACTTAGCCCGGGAGTTTTATGATGCCAGTTCAATTATCGTTGCCGTTGTATCATCAACTTTCTCAACCAGAGGTGATTGAATACTTGAGCAGCGATGGGTCAGGGGGCTTATCAGCAGAAGAAGTGGCCCGTCGCTACGAAAAATATGGCCCGAATGAACTGCGATTTAAGCCGGGGAAACCAGCTTGGTTGAGATTTTTGGGGCAATTTCATCAGCCGCTACTGTATATTCTCTTGCTTGCGGGTACTATTAAGGCATTTTTAGGGTCTTGGACGAATGCCTCGGTGATTTGGGGAGTTACCCTGATCAATGCCATTATTGGCTATGTGCAGGAAGCTAAGGCGGAAGGTGCGATCGCTTCCCTAGCCAAGGCCGTAACCACAGAAGCGACGGTGTTGCGAGAGGGACAAACCCTCCGGATTCCATCTCGGGATTTGGTGCCGGGAGATATCGTTTTATTGGCATCGGGGGATAAAGTGCCAGCGGACTTGAGGCTGCTGAAAGTCCGCAATTTGCAAGTGGATGAGTCTGCCTTGACTGGGGAATCCTTGCCCGGGTCAAAAGCGATCGAACCCTTACCCGGGGATACGCCCCTAGTAGAAAGGACAAACATGGCCTACGCAGGGAGTTTCGTTACCTTTGGACAGGGCAAAGGGATTGTTGTCTCTACGGCCAACGCCACCGAAGTGGGGCAGATTTCCCAGTCGATGGAAAGCCGAGTCAGCCTTAGCACACCCCTGACCCGTAAATTTGCCCAATTTAGCCGCACCCTACTTTACGCAATTTTGACCCTAGCAACCTTGACCTTTGCCATCGGGTTAGGACGGGGGAAATCTTGGATCGATATGTTTGAAGCTGCCGTTGCCCTCGCAGTGAGTGCGATTCCAGAAGGGCTGCCGGCAGTGGTAACGATTACCTTGGCCATTGGGGTCAACCGCATGGCCCGTCGTCATGCGATTATTCGTAAACTGCCCGCAGTGGAAGCATTGGGGAGTGCGACCGTCATTTGTTCTGACAAAACCGGAACCCTGACCGAAAATCAAATGACTGTACAGTCCATTTATACTGAAGGGCAATATTACGCCGTTAGTGGTGGTGGCTATAGTCCCAAGGGCGAAATTAGTCTGATTACCGATGGCAACCCTGGCAGCCCCTTTGCGGACGAATTGCCCCCGGTCCTAGGGGATTGTCTGGTAGCTGGTTTGCTTTGTAATGACTCCGGGCTAAAACAAACGGGAGAAGATTGGTCAGTGGTGGGGGATCCTACGGAAGGGGCGCTGATTGCGGCCGCCGCCAAAGCGGGTCTCAGTCAATTGGGGCTATTGTCTTTAACCCCACGATTGGATGCAATTCCCTTTGAATCTGAGTACCAATACATGGCAACCCTGCATGATGGGATACCTCGTCTGATCTATGTCAAGGGATCGGTTGAGTCGCTGATGCGTCGTTGTTCCCAGATGATCGATCGCTATGGTCAGATGACCGCGCTTAACGCCCAACAGATCGAGCAAGCGGTGGAAACGATGGCAGAGCAGGGTTTACGGGTGCTTGCCTTCGCCAAAAAAGCAGCAGCGACCCATCAGCATTCTATCGACCATGAGGATATCGAAACAGGCTTGGTGTTTCTAGGATTACAGGGCATGATTGACCCGCCTCGTCCAGAGGCGATCGCTGCTGTTCATGCCTGTCAAAGTGCCGGGATTCGGGTCAAGATGATTACCGGTGATCATCTTGTCACGGCGCGGGCGATCGCGGAACGGATGGGCATTAAAACGGCAGCACAAGTCTTAGCATTTGAGGGAAAAGAATTAGCGCAAATGGATAATCATCAACTGGCCCGAGCGGTGGTCGATGGATCGGTATTTGCCAGGGTTGCCCCTACCCAAAAACTGCAACTGGTGGAAGTACTCCAGTCTCAAGGAGAAATCGTGGCGATGACGGGCGATGGTGTCAATGATGCGCCGGCTCTCAAGCAGGCGGATATCGGCATTGCCATGGGGAAAGGAGGAACGGAAGTCGCCAGGGAATCTGCTGATATGCTCCTCACTGATGATAACTTTGCCTCGATCAAGGCCGCTGTCGAAGAAGGACGCACCGTTTATCAAAATTTACGCAAAGCGATATCTTTTCTCTTACCTGTCAATGGTGGCGAATCGATGACCATTCTGATCAGTACTTTACTGGCACGAGATTTACCGATCCTCTCCCTACAAGTACTCTGGTTGAACATGATCAACTCGGTCACGATGACTGTTCCCCTGGCCTTTGAAGCAAAATCCCCCAGCATTATGCAGTCACCACCACGCAATCCCAATGAACCTTTGATCACCAAAAAACTATTGCGCCGAATTTTGGCTGTTTCATTGTTTAACTGGATTCTGATTTTTGGTATGTTTGAGTGGGCTAAATCTACCACAGGAGATATTGCCGTTGCCCGCACAATGGCAATTCAATCCCTTGTGGCAGCACGGGTTATCTATCTGCTCAGTATCAGCCAATTAGGGATGAGCCTAGTTAACTACCTGCGTCGTCAGTCAACCTCGATTACTAATGCACCAATCCTAATTTTGGGGATTGTGGCTGCTGTTGCCCTACAAATTTTATTTAGTCAATGGGGGGTGATGAACAGTCTGTTTGCAACGGCGACCCTAACCGGTCATCAATGGCTAATCTGTTTGTTGCCGATGCCGCTCATGGTGTTTTGGGCAATTTTTGCCAATGTTATCGATCCTCCTCATTGTCATGGAAAATAACTAATCGTGAATTCTTGACCGCAACTACCAAGACTGGCAGTTTTCTATTCCCCTAATTGCCAGGTTATCTCTTCACCTGCTCGTAACGGCACCAGTCCGGATTCGGGAAATGGCAATTCATCGGGAATGCGCCAAGGGGTTTTGGTTAAGGTGATTTGTTCGGTATTCCGAGGGAGTTGATAGAAATCTGGCCCGTGAAAGCTGGCGAACCCTTCCAGTTGCTCAATTGCATCGACACTCTCAAAAGCTTCTGCGTACAACTCTAGGGCGTGCAGAGCCGAATAACAACCCGCGCAGCCACAGGAACTTTCTTTGCTGTAGCGAGAATGGGGCGCACTATCGGTCCCTAGAAAAAACTTGGGATTGCCCGATGTTGCCGCTTGCAAAAGTGCCAAACGATGATCCTCTCGTTTCAAAATCGGCAGGCAATAAAAATGGGGACGAATGCCACCGGTAAAGAGAATGTTTCGGCTAAATAATAAATGTTGGGGCGTAATTGTGGCGGCGACGTTGTTGTTAGCTGATAGAACAAACTTAACCGCATCGGCAGTGGTAATGTGTTCAAATACGACACGCAGTTTCGGAAATCTTGTTATCAGTGGGATTAAGTGCTTCTCAATGAACACTTTCTCTCGATCGAACACATCAATATCACCATCGGTAACTTCTCCGTGCAGTAGTAGCGGCATATCTACCTGCTCCATCGCTGCCAAAACGCGATCGCACCGACGAAGGTCCGTCACCCCCAAGTCGGAATTAGTTGTGGCACCGGCTGGGTAGTATTTCACCGCTTTGACAAACTGGGAGGCTTTCGCCGCCATAATTTCTTCGGGACTGGTATTATCGGTGAGATAGAGGGTCATCAATGGCTCGAACTGTTGACCCTCTGGAACTGCTGCCAGAATGCGATCGCGGTAGGAGGCGGCATCAGCCACCGAGCGCACTGGGGGCTTTAAATTTGGCATGATAATGGCACGGGCAAACTGACGCACCGTATGGGGTAGAACCGCTTTCAGTGCCGCACCGTCGCGGAGATGAAGGTGCCAGTCGTCGGGTCGAGTGATTGTGAGTCTTCGCATTTTTCCATCATACAACGGTTAGGAATCCCAGCGCCACAATTAAACACAAGAGAGAAGTCAATCTTCGGTCAGGGAATCAATTCCCTATTTCAGCAGTCAAGTCGGTTTTAACTAATAAGCTGCCGCGCATCTAAATTGGTCTAGGTCGATAAGAGAAGGCTGGAACTGCGCTATTTATTTCTCTTTTTTTCATAAATTCAATTGGCGTACAAGTGAATTACTTAAGACTAGATATTATTACCAAAAATCTAATCTATTTTTTAGTTTTTAACTCAGATGTAGCCGATGAAAACATTCAAATAATGACAGGAGTCAGTCAAGCTTTATAGTATAATACCAATTGTAATAATTCTAAAAAACTTCTTGTTAATAATAATAATTAAACCATATTTATTTATAGTAAATTAGTGCCAAAAATAACCAAGATAGAGCAATTTCTTGAATTGCTAATAATTCCACATTAATCAATCCTATCTAAGATTGACTAATACCAATTTTCAATAGTCGTGACTAACATCTAAAAGCGCAATTCCTGTCCGAGAGCGGAATTGCGCTTTGGAATAATCAACTAAGTCTGTCATCACTTTTGAAAAATGATATAACGCATCCCCTTGAATATTTTCTCGATCGAGCAGCTTTTCAGTCCCCAAAATCCTTACAATAGGAGATGAAGATAACCTGAAAAGTTGGAGAATATGAATTATCTCATTGCCGTGTTAGCTGATCGCATACAAGCAGAAGAAGCTTCCGTTGCCCTGGAAAAGGCGGGAATTCCCCAATCTCAAGTGACCATTCTCGGTCGCGGCTATAAAAGTGCCGATGAGTTCGGTTTGATCGATCCCTTTCAACAAGCCAAAAAACGGGCTACTCTCATGGCTTTTTGGCTAATTCCCTTCGGTTTTGCTGGTGGCTACCTTTTTAACCTGATTACGGGATTGCATACCTTTGATTGGGCCGGAGAACCGGGCAATCATATCGTCGGCGGTATTGCCGGGGCGATTGGGGGGGCGATGGGTAGTATTTTCGTCGGTGGTGGCGTGGGTTTATCGTCCGGCAGTGGCGATGCACTTCCCTATCGCAATCGTCTCGGTGCCGGAAAATATATTATTATCGTGCAGGGTTCGGAAAACCTGAAAAATCAAGCGACTCTTATCCTGCGTCAATTTAACCCCGAAAATCTGCAAGGATACGCCCTAGAAAGATGAACGGTTATCGGGAATAAGTTATCGGTCATCTGATTTTTTCCTAAGAATTTTTGATTAATTACCACAAAACAATGTTACCAAGAGAAGAATTACTAAAGGGTGTCGAAAACCGCGAGGAAATAGCGAAAGTTATTGATAAAGCCGAACAAGCGATTAAGACTTGGGAAGTGACGGTGACAGACTTTCTTTCTCCTGCGGTTTTAGCGGAAGTAGAACGAGTTTTTCAGCGTTTAACCGATGTGTCAATGGAAAAATGGGGCGGTTATCCCCAAGCAGAAAGACAGCGCCTCGGTATTGCTAGAGTTGATCTACCTTTGACAGTAACAGATATTCCCCTATCTGCCCTTGATATTGCTGGTAATTTTCTTTTTGATACCGCTAACCATCGGGATTTTTTAGGGGCGATGTTGGGGACGGGTATCGTTCGGGAAAAAGTCGGCGATATAATCGTTTTAGGTGAGCGAGGAGCGCAGGCAATTGTAGTGCCTGAATTGGCAGATTTTTTATCTGCTAATTTGCGACAAGTGCGTTCGGTTCCCGTGAAAACTAGCCCGATTCCTTTGACGGAATTAAAAGTTAGACCACCGCAAAAAAAAGAAATTAATACGGTGGAGGCTTCCTTACGTTTGGATGCGATCGCCTCGGCAGGTTTTGGCATTTCTCGCAGTAAAATGGCCGAGGCAATTAGTGCCGGGGATGTGCGAGTTAACTGGAAAGATATCAGTCAATCTAGTTATAACGTTAAAACCGGTGATTTGATTTCTTTTCGGGGAAAAGGTCGTTTAGAAGTGGGTGAGGTTACTGTGACAAAAAAAGAGCGCTATCGGGTTAATTTAACCAGATTTATTTAGTTTTTTCTGTCTCTAGAATTTGTCATTAGACAGATTAATTGTCATGGCTGAGAATTTCGCCTTAATCGTGCAACTATGTCAAGTTAGTCCCATCGGTAAACTATTACCGGGGGCGCTTTATGTTCATCGAGAAGCATTACATCAACTGGATCCTATCCTCCAGAGTTACGAACAACAAGCAAGAATTAATCAGCATTTATCTGAGGCAACAATAATTAAATTTAGCACCGATAAACCGAAAATATCCTATCTTTTTTATCCCGATTTTGATCGGGAACCTCACCCAGTTTTAACTAAAAGTTTAGTGGTAGATTTGGGGACATTAATCTTAAGTGAATGGAATTATCAAAATGCTGATAATCCGCCCATTTTACACCGAAAAGAAACTTTTGTTACTAGGGACTATCCTCTTTATCAAGAATTCGAGCATCTCACAAAAATCGAGAGTGCTTTAGGACTTTTAAACAGTTCTTATCCCATCGGTACTAAACAGGAATGGCAACGGCTTTTAAGAAAGCATCACCTTGATTTTGCAGGAGATTATTTAGTTTGTAATTTAGAGGGACAAAGGGAAAAATCGATAATAATTGATCGCCACAAAGCCGCTCTTGTTCGCAAAACCCTTTCTCGTCCGACAAGATTAGCATTAGCGGCGGGATTATTTCTTCCTGAAACCACTTTTTTTGATTACGGTTGTGGTTATGGAGGTGATATAGAACGCATAGCTGAACAGGGTTATCAAAGTGAAGGCTGGGATCCTTATTATCGTCCCGATAGTCCTTTAATTGAATCTGATATTGTTAATTTAGGCTATGTAATTAATGTTATTGAATCCGCCGAAGAACGACAAGACGCTCTATTAAAAGCTTGGCAATTAACCCGTCAAGTTTTAATTGTTTCAGCACAGATTTTAATTGATGATAGTGAACGGGGTTTAATGGCTTATGAAGATGGAATTATAACCCGTCGTAATACTTTTCAAAAATACTATCAACAGGAAGAACTAAAACAGTATATTGATAGCAGTTTAGGAGTTGATTCTATTCCGATAACTTTGGGAATTTATCTAGTTTTTCGAGAGGAAGAAAAAGCGGAAGCTTTTCGTTTATCCAGATGTCGTTCCCGCGCCACCACTCCTCAAATTAAAACCCATCTCAAACGCTTTGAAGATTACGAAGATTTATTAACTCCCCTGATGGAATTTTACGCCCAGCAGGGACGTTTACCCGTCGCAGGAGAATTATTACAAGAGGAAGAAATTAAAGCAGAATTTGGGACTTTTAGACGAGCTTTTCAAGTGATTTTACAAGTAACAGAAGCGGAAGAATGGGAGATAATTGCCGATAAAAGACGCGCCGATCTTTTACTTTATTTAGCTTTAAGTCAATTTAGCCAATGTCCGAAAATAAGGGAATTATCCCCCGCTACCCGTGCCGATTTTAAAGCTTTATTTGGCAGTTATCGCAATGCTTGCGCTTTAGCAGAAGAAGTGTTAATAAGTGCGGGAAATTTGGCAGCGATCGCTCGTGCTTGTGAAAATAGTTCCTTAGGTAAACTTTCCCGTTATTCCCTAACTATTCATATTAGCGTTCTGGAAAAATTACCGATGTTATTACGCTTATATGAAGGTTGTGCTAGTCAAACTATCGGACGGTTAGAAAATGCTAACGTTATTCGTTTATCCTTTCGTCAACCCAAAATTTCCTATCTCTATTACCCCAATTTCGATACAGAAATACATCCGATTTTAGCCACTAGCATGGATGTATATTTAGGTTCGGCTGATTTTAGTTTTCGCGATTATCGGGATAGTCCTAATCCGCCAATTCTACACGAAAAAGAGCTTTTAGTAATGGCGGATTATCCTAACTATGATAAATTGGTTCGCTTAACTCAATTAGAAAAGGATTGGGGATTGTTAGAAGATAGAAAAGCGATCGAACGTTTACAGGGTTGGCAAAAATGTTTAGAGGAGAATTGTGCTACAATCAAAGGCTATCAGATACTGTGGCGAAAAGATGCTGATCCCTATAAAGTTAGGATTTTACGCGCTAAAATTAACGCCAGAAGAAATCAAAATAAGTCTTCCTGAGTAATTAAGTAAAATAGATGAGGTAATTAATTTTATGATGACTACGATTCGATTACAAGGATTAGAAGATTTCGAGTTAAAAGCGAATGATCCTGAACAAAGAATGTTTATTTCTGGGGTTAATTGGCAACAGTACGAAACCCTCTTAAAACATTTAGAAGATATTTCGAGTTATCGCATTACTTACTTAGATGGAATGGTAGAAATTATGGCTCCTAGTCGTCGTCATGAAGTTAGCAAAAAAAATATAGGTAGATTGGTAGAAGTTTATTTAGAATATGCTGAAATTGATTTCTGGGGATTAGGTTCCACCACTTTGCGAAAACAGGAAAAAGAAGCGGGAAAAGAACCAGATGAATGTTTTTGTTTATTTACAGAAAAAGAGTTTCCTGATTTGGCGATCGAAATAATCTTAACCAGTGGCAGCCTGAAAGTTTTAGAAGTTTATCAAAGATTAGGAACTCAAGAGGTTTGGTTTTGGCAAGATAATCAGTTAAAAATCTATTCTTTACAGGAGAATTGCGAATATATTTTAATCCCTAAAAGTGCTTTATTACCGGATTTAAATTTAGAATTATTAGCCGAATACGTCAACCATCCTAATCCCCGTCTTGCCGTCAAAGAATTTCGCTCGCGTTTAACAGAAAATTCCCAGTTATAATAACTATTATTTTTCCATGAATTCTCAAGTAAAATTTAACCTATCTATCCTAGCGATATTTTTATTTTCTCTGGCGATAAGATTTTGGAATCTCAGTCAATTTAATACACTTGTTTTCGATGAAGTTTATTATGCTAAATACGGCAATGAATATCTAATTGGTAAAGATTTTTTTCAGTCTCATCCACCGTTAAGTCAATATTTAATTGCTATTAGTATTTGGATTGGTTCCCATTTTCCTGCCGATCCTGAAACCATTAATAATTTAACAGGTTCCCTGCGCTCAACTTTTAGTTATCGCTGGTTAAATGCCTTGACTGGTTCTTTTATTCCCCTAATTATTGGCGCAATTGCTTATCAATTAACCCAGAGAAAACCTGTATTTTTAATCACAACTTTTCTCGCTAGTTTAGACGGATTATTTCTGGTGGAATCCCGCTATGCTCTCAATAATATTTACTTGATTTTATTCGGTTTGTCTGGACAATTATTTTTTTTATTAGCACTCCAGAAAAATAAGAAAATCAATTGGCTATTATTATCGGGAGTTTCTTTCGGTTTAGCGGCAAATATTAAATGGAATGGCTTAGGATTTTTACTGGGAATATTTATTTTTATCGGTATTGCTTGGTTAATAAAATTATTTAATCAAGAGCAGTCAAAAGATCATCTTTGGACAAAGGCAACTAACCTGAGATTAGAGGACATTTTTATCGCCTTAATTGTCTTTCCTCTTGTTACCTATAGTTTGCTGTGGATACCGCATCTTCTCGTCAACCATCAATATAATTTTTGGCAAGTACATCAAGAAATTTGGTCATTTCATCAGAGAATCAAGGGTAATCAATCTGATGTGCATCCCTATTGTTCTCCCTGGTATAGTTGGTTAGTAATGGGGCGACCAGTGGCTTATTATTTTGAGAGAGTAGGTGATAAAGTTTATGATGTTCACGCTATGGGAAATCCGTTTTTATGGTGGTTTTCTACGGGAGCGATTCTAGTGGTTTTTAGTCGATTATTTAACCGAAAAGAGCGAGTAATTTCCGCCTATCTTATCTGTAACTATATTGCCAATCTGCTGCCCTGGTTAAAAATTAGTCGCTGTACCTTTCTCTATCATTATATGGCTGCCTATAGCTTCACTTGGATTGCTCTAGCTTGGCTCTTAGCCGATGGTTTAGAAAGTTCCAGTCCTATTTATAAAAATGGCTCGCGCTCGCTGATAATTTTGATAAGTTTTGCTTTTATCCATTGGCTACCAATTTATTTAGGCATTCCCCTGTCAGTGCGGGATTATTATCTGAGAATGATTTTTCCCAATTGGATTTAGGATGAAATTAGCGGCAAAAACTGATACAATGAAATCATGAAAAAAGCGATCGCATGAGTTATGGGTAAACAAAGAATCTTATCTGGTGTGCAACCAACCGGCAATTTACATTTAGGCAATTATCTGGGTGCGATCCGGAATTGGGTGGAGGGACAAAAAGACTACGATAATTTCTTTTGTGTGGTCGATTTACACGCGATCACCGTTCCCCATAATCCTGCCACTCTTGCGGAGGATACTTTAGCAATTGCCGCTTTATATTTAGCCTGCGGAATTGATTTAGAATATGCGACTATCTTTGTACAATCCCACGTTAAGGCCCATACGGAATTAACTTGGTTATTGAATTGTATCACCCCTTTAAATTGGTTAACCGATATGATTCAATTTAAAGAAAAAGCGATTAAACAGGGGGAAAATGTTGGCACAGGTTTACTCGATTATCCCGTGCTGATGGCTGCCGATATCCTACTCTACGATGCTGATAAAGTACCCGTGGGAGAAGATCAAAAACAACATTTAGAATTAACCCGCGATATAGCCGTTAGAATTAACCATCTTTTTGGACAACCGAAACAACCAATTTTAAAACTTCCCGATCCGATGATCCGCAAAGAAGGAGCGCGGGTGATGAGTTTAACCGATGGCCGGAATAAAATGTCTAAATCCGATCCTTCCGAGATGAGTCGGATTAATATTCTCGATAGTCCTGATGTCATTGCCAAGAAAATTAAACGCTGTAAAACCGATCTAGTTAAGGGTTTAACTTTCGATGATCCGGAGCGTCCCGAATGCCATAATTTATTAACTCTCTATAGCATTTTATCGGGAAAAAGTCAAGAGCTGGTCGCATCAGAATGTGCCGATTTAGGTTGGGGACAATTTAAACCGATGTTAACAGAAGTTACCATAGAATCTCTGAAACCTATTCAGGAAAAATACGCTCAAATTAGAGAGGATAAAGATTATTTAGCCACAGTTTTGCGGCAAGGTCGTCTCAAAGCAGAAGCGGTGGCCAATCAAACTCTTGATCGAGTCAAAAATGCTATGGGTTATTTACCACCATTTTAGGGATAATTTTCGGGTGCATCTCCTAATTATCAATCTACTCAGTTGAGATTTTTCAAGGAAAACTCGCTGCTTTATCAGTCAATCTTTAACTCTTGGTGGGGTTTTACCCCCCCCCATCCAGGGTAAGGGAAGGAGAATGATTACAAAAGTTATTAAATTGAGCACAACTCCAGTGATATTTTGGTAAAATAAGGGCATAATTAAAACTATCAAAATACTTACCTGTCCTTTGAGATTATGGTTGTAGAGTCCCAGCGGAAACAAAAAAAAACTATCGTCTAGGGAAGATGAGTCTCGTCCAATTGCCAGCAAGGAACAAAACTCTTATCTAGCAGAGGAAATTGTTGATCATCAATCAACTCAGATTGCTCCTTCCTCCTTACTACAGCCATTTTCTCCAGAGTTAGAAAAAGATAGAGCCAACAAATTTAATTTTCTTAAAGAAATTCTGGTTAGTCATCTTGGTCAACCTTTTTACTCGGACAATGGCTTTATTCTTTATCAAGGAGATGCCACAGACTTTTTGTCTAAACTATCTCATAGTGACATAAAAATTGACCTCACTGTTACATCACCACCTTATAATATTGGCAAAGAATATGAACGAGTTCTTTCAATCAATGACTATGTTGATTGGTGTGCTAATTGGCTAGGGCAAATTTATCAGATTACTCAAGATAACGGTGCTTTTTGGCTAAATGTTGGTTATTTAGAAGTACCAGAAAAGGGATTATGTGTTCCGATTCCCTATCTTCTTTGGGATAAGTCTCCCTTTTATCTTTTAGGTTCTTCCGAACTTACTATGTAAAATCAACTAGCAAAATGCCAATTTAATAAACATCTAAGACTAAAGTTTTTAAAGTTTCTAAATCCATAGCTTCTCCTTTTAATCACCTTAATTTTATTGTTAATTCCTTCCACTGTTCCCTGGGTTGTTCGGTTATCAAAATAGGCAGTTATTTCGTCAATCCACCGCCGAATTGTCTGGCAGCTTTTAGGAAAGTAAGCCATCGCCTTTTTGAGCCAATCACTCAAGGCAAATAATCCC
>NZ_JADBUN010000139.1:0-6675 GCF_020245625.1 Microcystis sp. M049S2
AAGACTTTTAGACTTTTTGTCAATCAAAAAGTACCAGGTATGGGAGTGATCAGGGGGAAAATTCCGGGACTTTTTCCCTAAAAATTAGGTAATTGGCCACCTCAAAACCGGTAAAACCCCACACCCCACACCCCACACCCTGTCCCCACGAAAAACTTTTTCAGCAGACCCTAGATATTGTTTCTGACTACCAGCTAGACTTGACCACACCGGGTAAAAGACCTTGGTGGGCCCATTCGCGTAAAACGTTGCGGGATAAACCAAAATCGCGATAGTATCCTCTCGGTCTGCCGGTCGTTAAACAACGGTTGCGGTGACGACTGGGAGCGCTATTGCGGGGTAATTCCTGTAATTTTTGGTGAATTGCCAGTTTTTCTTCAAAATCTTCGGCGGTGCGGAATTGTTCTTTTAGTTCCGCTCTTTTAGCTTCGTATTTTTGTCTGAGACGAGCGCGTTTTTTCTCGCGTTCTACCATCGATTTTTTTGCCATGGGGTTTCTCGAAAAAGATTTAACCTGTAAAGACAGCATTTCTCATTATAACCTGAAACACCGGTGACAAAGGTGACATTTGTTGATATTAATTCTTAAAGTCCTAGTTGCAAATTTTCTATGTCTGAACCGCCTCAATTTCTCCAACAACGTCTTTTTTATCAAGGTCGTGTCTTTCAATTTGAAGTCTCGAAACTGCGTTTACCTAACGGTGTCGAGGGAGAATGGGAATGTGTCCGTCATCCGGGGGGTGCTTTAGCAGTTCCAATCACCAAGGAAGGTCAATTAGTTTTAGTACGTCAGTATCGATTTAGTTTACAAGCTCGAATTCTGGAATTTCCCGCCGGGACGATTGATGAAGGAGAAGACCCTGCTACAACGGTAAAACGAGAATTAGAGGAAGAAGCGGGCTATCGGGCGCATAATTGGCAATCTTTGGGTAAATTTGCCCTGGCACCGGGTTATTCCGATGAATATATCTATGCTTTTCTGGCCCGGGATCTGGAAAAATTAAGCTTGCCCCCCGCTCAAGATGCGGATGAAGATCTGGAAGTGGTTTTGATGAGTTTTGAGGAAATGGAATCGGCGATCGCCAAGGGAGAATCGATCGATGCTAAAACTATTACTAGCTTCTATCTGGCCCGTTTAGCCCTTAATTAATCTTTTCAATCACCGCTTGTCCTAGTTGAATCAACTCAAAACCGATAAAAAGGCTTAAAATCACGGTGACAGCCTGATTAAGTAGGGGTATATTGCCTTTGCCTAGAACAGAGGCGACGAATTTGACCACAACTAAAACGAGAGCGCTAACAACGGCGATTTTGACGGCTATCATAGATTAATTTTTCCTCACGGTTAACCAGAGTATACTATTTCTAGACTTTTTCTGGCTAGTTTCATCTTGGGTTTGATACAAAATTTAGCATTTTGGTGGAGAGCGCTCCTGTCATTGCCAAAAATGTCCTAGTTTTTGTTAAGAATTGTAAAATGTAGTTAGATTTATTTGATCAGAAGAGGATTCATGTCTAACCAAGAATCGATTTTTCCATTCCCTCAAAAACCAGTGTATTCCTCCGTATTCAAGCCGATTTTAGCGATAATATCAGTTATCTTAATTATGTTAGCAGTGATCTGCGGGTTAATGATGGTCAGTTTATCATTATGTTGGCCGGAAGACAATATTTATCGATTACTACTTGGCTTAGTAGAAGATTTTTTTAACCCCTTTGCTTGGATCAAAGTTCCCACGGTTGCTCATAGCTATCAATTATTATTACCCACGGTTATCCTGCTAATTTCTACGCAGTTAATCATTTTCTTGTCTCCGCGTCCGCAAGTTTGGTCAAGATTAGTCATTATTTCTATCACTCTCGCTATCACCCTGCGATATCTACTCTGGAGGATTCTGGAAACCTTAAATCTTTCTACTCCTCTCAATGGCTTTTTTAGTTTACTACTTTTAGGCGTTGAGATGATGGTTTTAAGTATTAGCATAATTCAGTTAGTTTTAGTCTTAACCACGAAGGATAGACGCAAAGAAGCTGATTTTTATAGCCAAGCAGTGATCAATAAACAGTATTTGCCCACGGTAGATATTCTGATTCCCACCTATAATGAGCCAGCGTTCATTTTAAAAAGAACTGTTATCGGTTGTCAAGCCCTTAATTATCACCATAAAAATATTTATATTCTCGATGATACCCAGAGGTCAGAAATTTATGAATTGGCAGAAAAATTAAATTGTAATTATCTGACTCGTCAGGATAGAAAAAATGCTAAAGCAGGTAATTTAAACCATGCTCTCAGACAAACCCAAGGGGAATTAGTGGTAGTTTTTGATGCAGATTTTATCCCTTGTCAGAACTTTCTAGAAAGAACTGTTGGCTGGTTTCAAAACCCAAAAATTGCCCTAGTGCAAACACCGCAAAGCTTTTATAATGCCGATCCTATTGCCCATAACTTAGGTTTAGAAAATATCGTTACTCCCGACGAAGAATTATTTTATCGTCATATCCAACCGGCTAAAGATGGGGTGGGTAGTCCTGTCTGTGCTGGCACTTCTTTTATTGTCAGAAGAAAAGCCTTAGAGGAAGTGGGATATTTTAATATAGAATCTATTAGTGAAGACTATTTTACTGGGATTGCTATCTCTGCCAAAGGTTATGAAGTTATTTACTTAAATGAAAAACTCAGTGCTGGTTTATCTGCCGAAAGTTTATCAGCTTATTTACGGCAAAGATTGCGCTGGGCAAGGGGAACTTTACAGGCATTTTTTATCAAGGCTAATCCCCTAAAAATTGCGGGACTAACTCTACCCCAAAGATTGGCACACTTAGAAGGACTTTTATCTTGGTTTTCTCCCTTAGCTCGTTTATTTTCTCTGCTTATTCCTCTCCTTTATACCTTTGGTTATATCGTACCTTTGAACATTACCATTGATGAGACAATCTATATCTTTTTACCCTACATGATGATGCAGTTAGCCACTTATCACTGGTTAAATTCTCGCTCGCGCTCAATTGTTTTTTCTGAGGTACTATCGATGATTATTTGTGTACCTACATCCCTAACAGTTCTCCATGTTCTTTGGAAACCCTTTGACAAAGGATTTCAGGTGACACCCAAGGGAATTGCTCGCCAAAATTATCAATATAATTGGCACTTATCCTACCCATTGCTGTTTTTTCTCACTATTACTTTAATTAGTATTTTCTTTAATTTACACCATCACAATTATCAAGAAGGTCCCCTAAATTTTGGCTTAATTTTGGCTATATATAACGTGGTTATTATCATGACTGCTCTGGTGGCTTTATTGGAAGCTCCCCTCACCCTAGAAACTGAATACCAAGTGCTGGAATCTCCTGTTAAATTGATAACAGAATCGGATATAATTATACAGGGCAATCTGAAAAAACTTTCGGAAATAGGAGCAGAAATTAACCTAGGGGAACCCATCTACTCAGAAAAATTACTCCTAGATATTTTAGGCGAAGACTTGCGCCTATCGGCTCATCTAGTCAATCTAGAAAAACGAGGAAAAATCTGGCAAGCGACTCTTAAATTCCAGCCACTTACCCTATCAGAGCAAAGAAAATTAATTACTTTTCTATTCTGTCGTCCCCAGCGCTGGCAACCGAAAAATACGGCGGGAGAATTACAATCACTTTGGTTGTTAATTATCAGCTTTTGTCGGGGGACAGGCTTGATTTGGCGGGCAATTCTGGATCGAAAAACAGCCCTTTAATTTAGTCAAAAGTCGAAAATACTTAAGTAGCTGGTTATAATTAAATTAAAAATAGATTTTAGGTTCGATCCCCCCTGCCCCCCTTAATAAGGGGGGTGCCGATCCCCCTTAATAAAGGGGGCATCTGATAATTTTTAACGCCTACCTACTTATCGAAAAACTAATTGCTAATTATCGTGTCAACTGGCTTTTGTTTGTGATTTTACTCACAGTGCTATCCCTGTATTCTCACAGTTGTCAATTGACTAAAACTTGACAGTATTATAATAAAAGTAACCATTCTTAGATGGACTGGTCTATGAAAAATCGTTTATACCTTCACCTGATGGCTAATAGGGAAAAAGGGTTTGCCTTGCCTCTTGCCGTGTTGATTGGACTTATCCTGATGGTGACAGGGATAACTATGATGATGCGCGTCCAAGGAGACCAATCGAAAGTAATTGCCCAAAAAGCCCGGGCTGATGCTTTAAGAAGTGCCGAAGCTGGAGTGGCTCGCGTGCAGGATTTACTTAATAGCGTTCGATTTATGGCGACGGTTGATAGTAATTGTACTTCCGGCAATTGTTGGGAGAGAGCCTGTAGTAATCCCAACGATGCTGATACCTTGAAGGCAAAAATCGCTGAATTAAGAGGTTTGGCTAAGCCTTCGAGTGATGGCGAAGGTAATGAATGGTTTCAGTTGGAAGATATTTTCCAAGTCTATGACCGTGATGGGGATGGTTTCATCACCCGGGAAGAATGGCCAGAAACCGACGCGGTATTCGATGCGATCGATATTAACCGTGATGATAAAATTTCTCCCGATGAGATCAATGATAATCGTTATTATCGCGTGGTGGGATATAATTTTACCCCAAGCTCTGACCCCAATATTTTGGGTTGGGGGGTTCTCACCCTGGAAGGACGTTCTCGCAAAAGTGCCGCAACAGACCTAACTAAGACTCTTCCCGATATAGATAGTGACGATAATGCCGCCCCGCGTAACCGCGTGGTGGTAACTATCCCTATTCTTGATTCCCCTACCCCTCCCCCTCCATCTGGCCGCCCCGCATTTGAGCGCAATACGGTCCCAGCTTTATGGATAAGTGAGGGAACGGCGGACGATGGTGCTAAATTTCAAGGGGATGTGGTGGAGGATGGTGCTAAATTTCAAGGGGATGTGGTGGGGGATGTGGAGAGTCCAGGATGTATTATTAACCAAGATAAAATTCAACAGCCCACACCCGCACCCAATCCCCCCTATGAAGCGCAATTTGTCGGTGTGTTTTTCCCCGATTTACCGCCGATTCCTACTGGTATTCCAAACCTAGGAGGACTTGACAGTTCTCAAACTTTTCCCAGAAAAAATGCGGATGGCGCGATTATTGATACCCCTTCTACCCGCACGATTAACAGTCAAAGCGTACAGGTGTACGAGTATATCGTTAATAATATCAACTTGGATGATGGCGAGAAGATTACCATTACTGCGGGGGAACGGGTAGTTTTTTATGTTAAAGGTAATATTAACGGTGCCATCGAACACGACTGCAGCGGTGTTACCGAACCCACGGTTTGTAAACCGGGCAATCTACAAATTTATGCCGATGGCTCAGGTTCCACCGCGCCGCAAATTTGTCTGAAAGGAGACCAAAGACTAGAAGCGTTTATCTTTGCTCCTGACTATTCCCTCGGTAAAAAGGGTACTGGTACTTTCATCGGTGCTGCCTGGGGTAAAAATTGGGGCGAAATTACAGACTGTGACTCAAATAGCGGCGCAGTTGCTGTGATACAAGGAGTAGAATGGACTGACTTAATCCAAGACTTGAAACCCCAATTTCCCCAACTTGATAAGATTGCCAATTGGTGTGAGGAACCCATACCGGACGATGGTGATACCCCCACGGAGCCATCTAAGTGTGTACCCACTTTCCCAACTCCTTCACCCTCTCCCAGTCCCTAAAAAAGTTTAACTTATCGGGTTGATGAGGGGGGTTTGGGATTTCGGTTCAGGACAGGTTTTATTGGTGAAATCACAGCGATAAATTGCTGGTTTTTGCCAACTGAGGGGAATTTCCAGCAAATCCCTCGAACCGGTCATGGCTTGTCCCAGAAAGAGAGCCAGAGCGATACAATTGAGAATTGTATGGGCGATGCGCCAACGATGGGAACGGTCTTTATAGATATCTTCAACAATGGCCAGAGAGAAAATCATCAGTAATGATGCCGCCATGCCGATATAGTAGTGGGACCAGTACCATTGGGCCGAGAGTCGCCAGACCCCATCCTGAGAACCGATAATAATTAAACCGATGCCAGTCAAGGTGGCAAAAATTCCGCGCCAGAAGCCTTGTTTAGCGCGGTAGAGACAGACCAAAGAGGCAATGGTGACAAAAAACATCAAAATCACAAAAATGACCTGAAAGGAGTCTAATTTTCCGTCTTTTTGTTTATCGACAAAACCATTAAAACCGTAAACGACCGAGTAAGCTAGTGCTAACAGGTTAACCCCTACCACTGTACCCGTTAACCAGCGGCCTAAACGTAGATGTTCTGGCCCGACCACTGGGGGAATTTTACTTTTATTTCCCGCGTTGCTTTCTAGGCGACGTTGACGGGTTTGCCAAGCAAAGTTAACTACGAGGCCGATAATGGGGAAAACGACCACTATCGCTAGGACAGGATGAATGAGAGCCAGAAAATCGACGAATTGCATATAAATATCCCGAAAATAGTCAGCAGAAAATCTTCAATAGTTGACAAGCTATAGCCTTGTTTTTTTTAGCTTATCGCAGATATCAGGAGGCAAAAGGCAAAGGGCAAAAGGCAAAAGGCAAAAGGCAAAAGGCAAAAGGCAAAAGGCAAAAGGCAAAAGGCAAAAGGCAAAAGGCAAAAGGCAAAAGGCAAAAGGCAGCTTTATTCTCCCCACACCCTACACCCTACACCCCACACCCCACAC
>NZ_JADBUN010000014.1:0-4273 GCF_020245625.1 Microcystis sp. M049S2
ATTGCCAATGTTTAGGTTAAAATAGAGGGGCAAAAGTTGCAACCGGTTAATGATAGTACGACCACCCCTCTACAGCCAAGAAGAATTTGCCCGACGTGGTAATCAGATTTATTAGACTCAGGTGCGCTCTCAAGTCGAGGAGGGCAATTATGGCAAAATACCACTATATCCTTTTTCCCTTGAAACTTACTCTCAAATTATATGAGTTAACGACTAAGGGTGATAATTTTCTGAAAATCTCTTTGAATAATAGTAAAATTTTTGTCAGTTAAAAGCGGCACATGAACGAATAAGGCTCTCGGATGATATTTTAAGACTTGAAAATATAATTCTTCGCAGACAAACTGACCAGCATTATCGCTGATATAACTATAGTTAAGGTTTTTAATTAAATCTGGCAATGGAATTGGTGTCAATAACTTTTTTGTACTACTCCTAGCCTGAGATTCTAAACTTAAACGATAACGACTTTCTGCCATACCACAACAAATAACTAAATCGGTTTTTTTGTCTTGAATAGCTTTAACAAATCGTTCACTGGCTCGATGGGTATTAACGGGAAGTTGACGCAAAAATAAAAGATTTTTTGGACAATTATCTTGAATAGATACTAACAAATCATCGGAAGAATTACTCCGGTGATGGCATAACCAAGGTGCAAAAGAAGTTAAAAGAATTGTCAAGTTATCTCCTGATGGTTAATTGGGATGATCAACAAAAAAGCGATCGAAGGGACAAAAATTGCTACACTAACTGACGTGACCTCAATTAAAGACGAGATTGATATCCTATGCAACGCCGTAAATTTTTGCTTATTAGTGGCAGTTTAGGCGGTTTTAGCTTGGCAGCTTGCGCTCATCAAATTTTACAGCCTGTTACTTCCAAAAATCCCCCTGAGTCGGCTGTTAAACAAGCACAAAAGGCTAAAAAAGTCAAGATAATCGTGATTAGTGACCTTAATAGTCAATACGGTTCCACTACTTACGATCCCGAAATCGATCGAGCTATCTCTTTAATTATCAATCATAAACCTGATCTGGTCCTCTGTGGTGGCGATATGGTGGCAGGACAAAAAAGCAGCTTGACAGAGGCAGCAATTAACGCCATGTGGTCAGCCTTTGATCGCCATATCGCCGCGCCCCTGCGAGCTGCTAAAATACCTTTTGGTTTTACCATCGGTAATCATGACGCTTCTGGAGCTTTATCCGCAGGAAAATTTATCTATGCTAAGGAGAGAAAATTGGCCCAAGATTATTGGCAAAACCCCCAACATAATACAAGTTTAAATTTTATCGATAAAACCGGCTTTCCTTTTTATTATACTTTCACTCAAAATGGTATATTCTATCTAGTTTGGGATGCCTCCACTCATTTAATCTCTCGGGAACAACTAAATTGGGCAGCAAAAAACTTGAGTAGTAGCGACGCTAAAAATGCTAAAATGCGGCTAGTAATCGGTCATTTACCCCTCTACGGTATTGCCGTAGGCAGAAATCGACTGGGGGATTATTTAGCCGATGCCGAGGGATTAAGAGCGTTTTTAGAGGGCTATCAGGTGCATACTTATATTAGCGGCCACGCTCACGCTTACTATCCGGGTAAACGGGGGCAATTACAATTATTACACGCGGGAGCTTTAGGCAGTGGACCGCGACGGTTATTGAACAGTGAACAAGCACCCAGAAAAACCCTAACAATTGTCGATATTAATCCCCATCAACAGGAGACAGTTTACACTACCTACGACATGAAAACCCAAGAAGTGATCAATATTACCAGTTTACCTCCTCTGATTATGGCTCCCAACGGGCAGGTTTTACGTCGAGATATTCCATCGGTTAACTAGAAAGGAACTCCCCTAATGGCCACTGTCATCAGCACCGTTAATATGAAAGGAGGAGTAGGAAAAACTACTCTTACCGTCAATCTTGCCACCTGTTTAGCTAAATTTCAGCAAAAACGAGTCCTTGTCCTCGATTTAGACGCTCAAATCAGTGCGACTCTTAGTTTAATGTCCCCCCACGAATTCGCTCAACTGCGTCGCAAAAAACGCACTTTAAGCTATTTATTAGAAGCAATTATCAAACCCAATCCCTACAATAAATTAACTATTGATGATATTATTGTACCCTCAGTCTGTGAAATTCAAGGCTTAGATCTACTGCCGGGAGACATCGAGCTTTATGATGAATATGTCGTCTCAGAAACCCTGCACCATCAAGCAATTTTACAGGAAGACTTAGGCTTTGATCATGCTTGGAACAACCTAGAAAGAATCCTAATTCAAAAAATCATTGACCCCATTCAAGACCGTTATGATTATATTATCATGGATTGCGCTCCGGGCTATAATCTTTTAACTCGTAGTGGTCTATGTAGCAGTCATTTTTATTTACTACCCGCCCGTCCCGAACCTTTATCAATTGTTGGCATTCAGCTATTAGAAAGAAGAATAGTTAAACTGAAAGCTAGTCATCAAGAAACTGACCCTATTAACCCCGGTTTACTCGGTATAGTTTTTATTCTTTCCGGTGGTGGTTTACTCAGTCGCTACTATAATCAAGTCATGCGCCGGGTACAACAGGATTTTCAAGCCCATCAAATTTTTGCTAATGCGATTCCTATGGATGTTAATGTAGCTAAAGCTGTGGATATGTTCGTGCCTGCGGTAGCAGCCATGCCCTCTTCTAGTGGTTCTAAAGCTTTTATGAAACTCACAGAAGAATTCTTGATCAAAACCAAAAAATAGGAGATAATTAATATGGTCATTGAGTGGTTAGAATTTCAAGTTAAACCCGAAGCACGAGAAAAATTTATCCAAAAAGATCAAGAAATTTGGACAAAGTTTTTAGCAAAACAACCTGGTTTTTTAGGTAAGGAGCTTTGGATTAATCCCGCCATCGAGGAAGAATTAATTATCATTGTCCATTGGCAGACGCAAGAACAGTGGAAAGCTATCTCCAAAAATTTACTTGATGACACCGAAGCCAAATTTTCCCTCGCCATGGGAAAAGATAATTATCAATTAACCAAAGTCAAGGAATTTCAAGTCAGAAAATTTCGAGAAAATTGTCAGAACCATTTAGAATCTATGCAGCCTGGATAAAAAATAAATTCATCTTTTTGTCCCCTGTCAACCTAGCCAAACTTGTCCCCAGTGACTAAAGTGTGCTATAAGCAGTCAGACTCTTTATATGGTCTTTATTCTTTCCGATTAGGTAAATTACTGATGACTGAAGCTAAACGCGCCCTAATTACCGGCATCACCGGTCAAGATGGTTCCTATCTAAGCGAATTATTATTAGAAAAAGGTTACGAAGTCCACGGTATCATCCGTCGTACTTCAACTTTTAACACCGATCGCATCGATCATATCTACATTGACCCCCACCAGCCCGATGCTAAATTATTTCTTCATTATGGCGACCTCACCGACGGGACAACCCTGCGGCGTATCCTCGAACAAGTGCAACCGGTAGAAGTGTATAATTTAGGGGCCCAATCCCATGTGCGAGTTAGTTTTGATGCTCCAGAATACACCGTTGATGCTGTCGGTGTGGGTGTCTTAAGACTACTAGAAGCAATTCGGGATTACCAAAAAAGAACCGGCATCGAAGTGCGTTTCTATCAAGCAGGTTCCTCGGAAATGTTCGGGAAAGTCATGGAAGTTCCCCAAAAAGAAACCACGCCATTTTATCCCCGCAGTCCCTACGCTTGCGCGAAAGTTTACGGTCACTGGCAAACAATCAACTATCGGGAATCCTACGACTTATTTGCCTGTAACGGCATTTTATTTAACCATGAATCCCCCCGGCGGGGAGAAACTTTTGTCACGCGCAAAATTACCCGCGCTTTGGCCCGAATTATTGCCGGACAACAGAAAAAACTCTATTTAGGAAATCTCGATTCTAAAAGGGATTGGGGTTATGCTAAGGATTATGTGCGGGCGATGTGGTTAATGTTACAACAGGAAGAACCAGATGATTATGTGGTGGCGACCAATGAAACCTATTCTATCCGGGAGTTTCTCGATATTTCTTTCCAATACGTTAATTTAAATTGGCAGGATTATGTGGAGTTTGATCAACGTTATTTGCGTCCAGCGGAAGTGGATTTATTAATAGGAGATTCCACAAAAGCCAGAGAGAAATTAGGTTGGCAGCCGTCGGTGACGTTCGAGGGACTGGTAAAATTAATGGTAGATGCGGATTTAGCGGCTTTGGGGATTAATCTTAATAACGGTGGTGATAGCCAACAGTTATTAAAAGATTTG
>NZ_JADBUN010000140.1:0-10871 GCF_020245625.1 Microcystis sp. M049S2
CAAATGGAGAGGTTCTGCTTCTGCGTATTTCCCTTGAGAGTGATAAAGATTCGCCAGACCGTTGAGACTGGTCGCCACATCAGGATGCTCTTTTCCTAATTGCTTTTCTGTAATCGCCAGCGAGCGCAAATGGAGAGGTTCGGCTTCTGCGTATTTCCCTTGAGATTTATAAAGTAACGCCAGATTGTCGATGTCATTTGCAATGTATGGATGGTTTTCCCCATAAACTTTTTCATCAATAGCCAGTGATCGCAAAAAGAGAGGTTCTGCTTCTGCGTATTTCCCTTGAGATTTATAAAGTAACGCCAGATTGTTGAAACTGGTCGCCACAGCAGGATGCTCTTTTCCTAATTGCTTTTCCCTAATCGCCAGCGCTCGCAATAAGAGAGGTTCGGCTTCTGCGTATTTCCCTTGACCGCGATAAAGTTCTGCCAAATTGTTGAGACTGGTCGCCACATGAGGATGGTTTTCTACATAAAATTTTTCGTCAATAGTCAGCGCTAGCACCATAAAAGATTCGGCTTCTGTATATTTCCCTTGAGACTTATAAAGTAACGCCAGATTGTTGAGAATGGTCGCCACAAGAGAATGCTCTGCGACTAATTGCTTTTCAACAATTGCCAGTGATCGCTTGTAGTGAGGTTCCGCTTCTGCGTATTTCCCTTGATCGCGATAAAGTTCCGCCAGATTGTTGAGACTGCTGGCCACATCAGGATGCTCTGCTCCTAATTGCTTTTCCCGAATCACCAGCGCTCGCAAATAGAGAGGTTCCGCTTTTGCGTATTTCCCTTGAGACTTATAAAGATTTGCCAGATTGTTGAGACTTTTAGCAACTTCACGATGATTTTTGCCTAAGCGTTGCTCACTCAGGGTTAAACAGCGTTCACAATAAAGAACCGCTTGCTGATAAAGTCCCTGCTCTTCATAAAAACGACCTAAGCCAGTAAAAGGCCTAGTTAAATCTTCATTATCTAACCATTGATCTAATTCCTCTGCAACAACTTTTAGATGCTCAATATCCGGCTCCAAGTTATCAATGTCTTTTAAGGTCAAAGTCCTCTTAATAGTTTTCGCAATCCCAACCATCACCTGACAATAGGCTCGCTTTGCTTCCTCCTTAAACGCCGATGCTTCTAACTTATCGCGCAAATACATCCGAATTAAAGTATGCAACTCATAGTTCTGACTATCAACATCATTTAGCAAATTTAAATTTACCAAATGTCGTAAATCAGTCCTAGTCGGTATCGGTAAATCAGGGGGATCAATAGACGCGGAAACCGATTTAGATAGACCAAACCAGCGTGAAAATGTCGGAAAATATCTCTCTATAGCTCCCCTTTTTAAGGGTTGGGGGTGGGGGGATCTCTCCTCAAACAAAGACAAAATTAACTTTTCATTAATCCGACTTTCTGCAAACAAACTGAGCCATTCCCCCATTAAGCGAGAACTAGCACTCAACTCCCCCCAACTCAACTCAAACGCTGCTGCTACCCCCCTTTGAGCCGTCATAAAAGCATTTTGGGGAAATTGTAAACTCTCATCCTTTAATTTTTGCGCCTGTAACTGTTCTAAAAGTTCTGTTAACTCACAACTCATATACTGTCCATAGCGTCCCACCAACTCAATCCCTAACGGTAAATACCCCAACCATTTGACTAATTCTCTGGCTTTTTCTGGGTTATTTACTACCGCTTTGGGTAAAAAGACAGCTAACAACTCCACCGCCGCATCAGGACTTAACACTTCTAAATCAATCGGGTTAAAATTACGAGCAATCTGTTCATTACGAGTCGTAATAATCACCTTAAACTGCTTTTCTCCTTGAGGCGGTAAATAGTCTTTTATTTGTTCATAGCGACGCACATCATCAAAAATAATTAAGGCTTGATCTTGCTCATTCTTGAACCAATTATGCCAACAAAAACGAATCCGCTCTACCAATTCCCCTTCCGTCGGTAAAATTAATCCTAAATGAATCTGAGCAAAAGTTAAAATACTCAAACCGGGATCGCTTTCTGCTACATTTAACCAAAGAATCCCCCCTAAATAAGTCTTTTTGTGCCATTCCCGCCAACTATACTGTAACGCCAATTCCGATTTACCAACGCCACTCATCCCCGTCAACGTCGAAATCGCCACGCGGTTAGCTTCCTGTAATTGGGTTGCTAATTGGCTTAAAACTTCATCAAGTCCAACAAATTTCTCGACCCCACTATTGGGTAAATTGTGCGGGTTTTGTTTGACCTGCTCCCCTACAGGCGGCTGTGGTCAGTTGAAGTTAAAAGTCGGATTATGAATTGTTCCTTGATTAACAATTCCAACATTTTTCATCATATTAATAACGTAAGGATTAGATTGATTTTCCTTAAACACTTGTTCTGCAACTTTTTGTATTTCTGGGTCTTTCAATAGAGTCGCCATTACCTCAATGGTTTCAGATAACAAAGCAGGATTTTGATTAGCCGATTGCAACTTTTTTAAAGTATCAGGAGACTTGACTGCGATTAAATTTGTCAGTTTTTCAAGGGAACCATCTAAGACAAGCTCCCCCACACGGGCCAACGCTCCCCCTAAAATAATCGTGACTCCTGTAGCCAATAGCGTTAAAGGTTCCATGGTACGACTCCTTGCTAGTAAATGGCACTTAATTAATTGTTAGATAGTGTAACAGGCTTCTGGTTCTTGTGTTTTATCTTTAATAAGATTATAGCCTGTGAAATAACAAAATGCCTACCTTGTGGAACAGGCTTCTGGTTCCTGTACTTGATCTTTGATCAGATTAAAGTAAAAGCTTTAATTCCAGTTTGCTCAAGTTTGTCGTTCATTTTCCTTAATAAAACTAAGGTTTAACTAACACTTGATCTATGGGAATATGAGTTAGAAAAAATGCTTCTCCTTCCGAATCTCGCAAAGCTTCTAAATAGGCATCAATCCCTCGCGGTTGGGGCAAGTTTTCAACATCTGCCAAATGCAAAGCCAAAGCTGATCGCATTTGCTCCGTTGTTTCTTCTAGAGTCGCACCTGTTGCTACACAACCCAATACATCGGGTGAATAAGCTGAAAATCCCGTCTCACTTTTTTCGAGAACAATTAGATATTTGTCGATCATTTTAACCCTGCTTGTTTAAGAATACTAGCTAAAGTTCCTTTACGAACATCATCACTTAATTTGCCAGCAACAGTCACCTTTCCCCTTTTTGTTGGATGCTCATATTGGCGATGACTACCGACTGTATTAACGAGAAACCAGCCATCTTTTTCTAATAATTTAATGACATCTCGAATCTTCGTAGTCATAAACTTACTCGATGTAACCCAAAAATTTCTTCTCGACTGACATTTTCATCGTCAAGACCTTCCTCTATTGCCTTGGCTAGAGCAATATCCTCTATTACTTCATAAATTACATCTGTTAAAGTTTCCCGTTCTTGCAATAATAACTCATGCAGAACCTCTTTAACAATAGACTTGAGTGCTTGGGCTTGATCTTCTAACATTTTTGTCTCCTAATCAATCTTTTGCTTAATTTTAATAGTTGCTTTTCCTGTAACTCTTACCCTTGTTGTACCAATTTGTTCTGTTTTAGTCGTTGTTTTTCCTTTCACTGTTTGATCAATTTCAGCATCTAGTTCTCCCGCTTCCAAGTCATCTAAACCAACTTGACTGATTTCCCCTCCTTGAATTTCCTGTCCTAAAATTCGTAACTCCTCAGCAAAAAGAGGATCTTCGTCTAAAATCACATCCAAATTTTTAGTGATAGTTTCAATGACCGTAAAACGCTTGGCCAAATCTCCTGTACCTGATTTAATGAACTCTTGGATTGCCAACGTTACCAACACAATCGCGCTTAAAGGTTCAGTCATACATATTTAACTCCTTTGGTGTTTAGGTTGAAATACAATATTTGGGGTGCAGGTTTCTTATACCATGATTATATAGTAAAAATTGCTTAAATGGGGTCTTGGTTGATACAGCAAAGTTAATGCAGGTATCACTCCCTCATCATGACATAATTATTAATAACAGGAATTTTACTCATCCTAAGCACAGTTTCCCTAGGCTGTTACCCATTTAAACTGAGTATTAGATTGTTAGAAAATGAACCATGAAACTCGCTCTTTCCCTTTGTTTTAAGCAGTAATTTAGATATGTCAGCAGCTTAACTCGCACAAATTTTTAACTGCGATTGTTGCTATACTGGTGGCTCCTGACAAAAGATCATGTTAATTATTTTTCTGATGAGGATTATTATTCACCTTTTCATGTATCATGAATATATGGCAAGATTTTTGAAGGATCACGAGCGATGCAATTTCTAAGGCTCAGAGTTAAAACTGTTTGGAGAAGTAAAAAAATAAGGAGAATTATATCGCTCCTACTGCTTTTTATCCTGATGCCAATTTTTCTTTATGCCTGTTTTAGTGATCTTCCTAACCAATCATCGGAGCAACTGCAAGGAACTCTCTCGGTTTGGTATCCAGAAGAGGGCAATTTAACTGAAATACTAGGTCTCGGTTTGCAAGAGTTTGAAAAATTAAATCCGCAAGTGACAATTCTCGAAAAAGCTATTCCTATCGATGAGATACCCGAACGTTTTTTTAAACAATCTCAAAGCGGATTGGGTGCTAGTGTTATTCTAATTTTTTCGAGAAATATACCCAGATTAGTATCCCAAGGAGTACTGAAGGAAATTGACCAGAAAAATCTAGATTTATCTATTTATTATCCCCCGACGCTGAAACAAGTTAGCTATCAAGGAAAAATCTATGGCATTCCTTTAGGTTCTCGTACTAATGTACTGTGTTACAATCAAAAAAAATTACAAGTTAGTACCGATCCGCTGCTGAAGCAACCTCCCACCAGTTTAGAGGGATTAGTGGAACGTGCGCGCAAAGGTTATTCTGTGGGGATAGTTTCCTCTTTTGAAGATACTTTTTGGGGAATGGCAATTTTTGGCGGCTATTTGTGGGATGATCAGGGTAGGCTGCAACCTCGCTTGGATGGTTGGGCAAAATGGCTAGAATGGCTAAAACTTGCCTCGTCACAGCCTAATTTTATCCTCAATCGTCAACGGGAATTACTTCACGAGGCCTTTGCTAGAGGCCGCTTAACCTATTATGTGTGTAATTCTATTGAAATTGCCGATTTAAAAAACAGCCTCCAAGATGATCTCAGAGTCGCTTTACTTCCCCAAGACACTCAAGGTAAAGCAGCACCAATTCTCTATACACGGGTGATGGTATTTAATCGCAATAATAGTGATAATGAAAATAGTTTGGGGTTAGCTTTAGGAAAATTTCTCTCTAATCCCGAACAACAATTACAAGCAATCATCCAAACAGAAAGTTTTATTCCCACTAATCGACGGGTACAGATCGAAGGAAAATTACTACCGATCGAATCGGTATTATTACAACAATCTCACAATGCCGTGGCAGTTCCTCTGGATGATTGGGAAAAGTTGAATAAAATTTTAGAAGAGGGAGAATTTTGGTATGAAAGAGCGATCGCTGGTGAAATATCTTCCTCAGCAGCAGCCCAAAAACTGACACTTTATATTCAATCATATCTCGATCAGGAAGTCAGGAAAATAAATTAATTATGAACAACAATATTCCCTCTCTTTCGGAAATAATTGCTAACCAATTATTGTTTTTAGGACGCAGAAATGTTCAAAGTCAATTAACGATCATTTTTCTGTCTTTAATTCTTGCTTGGTTATTATCAAAATGGTTATGGTCTTACTTAGAAAAAAGATTTCCTCACGTTACCAGTTTGATCCATAGTGATGAAAAGTTAACCCTCCGTCAATATTTTGCCATCCTGATAGAGTTTCTTAATTTTCCAGTTATTAGCCTAATTTTACTTGACTTGAATTATCTAATTTTTTTCAGTCAAAACTGGACAAGAGGAATGATTAGTTTATCCATAAAATTAATGTGGTTTTATTTAGTTTATCGTGGTTTATTAGCTGGATTATACGCCAAGTTTTCCGTCAAGACAATTAAATATTATCATTTGCGGCTTTTAGCACCTTTATTGCTATTATTCCTCCTGAGAACGATTATTAGTTTCTACAATAATATTAAGGAAATTGCTCAAGTATCTCCCTTTAATTTATTTAATAGTCCGATCACATTCAGAAGCATATTTATTTTGATAATAGCTCCCTATTTTCTGGTAATTATTGTTATTCTTATAGAAAGTATAATTCTGAGTATTACTAATTTAAATCAGCAAGCTAGTCGGGGTGAAATTGAAGCAACTTTACTTTTAGGACGTTATTTTTTCATTGTCTTAGGCTTTATTCTCATCTTGGGTTATGTGGGAGTTAATGCAACGGCGATAGCGGCAATTACCGGCGGTTTATCGGTGGGTATTGGTTTCGGTATGCAGCAAGTGGTAAGTAATTTTATTAGCGGTATTTTACTATTATTTGAAAAAGTTCTCAAACCCGGTGATATCATTAATATTGAAGGTCAAACTTCTCAGGTAAAAAAGCTAGGTATTCGAGCGACAACAGTGCAAATCCTCACGGATAATTCTGAAAAAATTATCCCTAATCAAAAGTTTTTTACTGAGGATGTCACCACCTATACGGGTAGTGATAACTTGATTTATTGTTCAATTGTTATCGGAGTTGGTTATAATTCTAACGCCCAACAGGTGATGAATTTATTGCTAGACATTGCTGATCAACATCCTCACATACTTAAAAACCCCGAACCAGTAGCCTTTTTTCTTAATTTTGATCATTCTAGTTTAAACTTTGAATTAAAGTTCTGGTTGGATGATGTTAACAGGAAAAAGCGAGTCATTAGTGATATTAATTGTGCTATTCTTGATAGGTTTACTCAACAGGGTATCGAGATTCCCTTCCCGCAACAAGATATTCATATTCGTAATAATTAGCAATTTATCCCAGTCAAAAACCCTATCTGATTATTTTCATCGCCAAATATATCACTTTCACTTATTAAATTTATGTATTTATTTTTTTTATTAATAACCAGTGTCTTGACAAAAAAACATTTTTAATATAAAATCCATACTAGGTAATATGTTCAGAAAATACTCAATAATCTAGAATCAAAATTGCCCAAATTAATCTATCGAGGTTTTGCTCATGCCTTTTGGTTCTACTTTCCTTGACACTTTATCGATGTTTGTTGAACTTAGACATCAATAGTCGTGCGACTTTTTTTCCTTTAATTGCTGTCATCTACCCTAACTAAAAATCTCATGATTATCCCGCGTTTACAAAATCGGTTTCCCAGAAATAATCCCAGCCGCCGGCTGCGAGCTTTCCTCCTAGGTCTTTTCGCTGCGGGTATGACCGCTTTACCCCTAAAAGCCGCCGAAGAAATTGAATTTGTCTATACTCCCCTCGTCTTTTCTGTATCGGTAGCATCCCTAGAAACCTTTGCTAAAGAAGGAAAAATTGATGCTAATTTAAAAAGATTTCTTGCCAGAACACCTCCCGAAGCAAGAGAGAAGTTTCGTGAGGCTTTATTAACAAAGATTGACATCGATCCTATTTTACTATCTCGTTTTTTTAATAGTGTGATGGGTGCTGATATGCTCTCTCGTTTGGGCAAAGGCATCACCATTGAAGGGGGAATTAATGGTAAATATGCCCTGCGGGGTGCGATTGTTAGTGCCGCTTTTGAGCCGGGGGGATTAACCCTTTTAAATGTGCTGAAAAAATTCCCCAATAATATCCAGTTACAGGGGGAAGAAATCCTCGGATTAGCTAAAACCATCGATTATGCAGTTTATGTGGCGGAAATATTTATTAAAGATATGCGCCTCTGGACAGCCGAGGAAGCCGCTGCCGTTAAACCACCGATTAATTATACCAGTTTACCCGATCTGCGTCAGCGCGGTAGCTTTCAGGTAAAAAAAGAAGTTTGGAACCTAATAGATAGCAGTCGCAATCGCAGTTTATATGTCAATGTTTATATCCCGCAAACTTTCCGAGAAGGCAAAACACCTGTAATTATTTTTTCCCACGGATTAGCCTCGCGACCGGAAGATTATGCCCAAGCAATTGAACATCTAGCTTCCTACGGATTTTTAGTAGCGGCACCGCAACACCCCGGCAGTGATACCCAGTACCTGCAAGGAATGTTAGGGGGGTATTATCGCAATATTTTTGATGGCAATGAGTTTATTAATCGACCCAAAGATATTAGCTTTGTCATCGATGAATTAGCAAGACGTAATCCTAGTCAATTTCAAGGTCAACTTGACCTCACTAATGTGGGAGTAGCGGGTCATTCCTTTGGAGGTTATACATCTCTAGCTGTTGCCGGCGCACAAATTGATTTTGATAATCTCGCCCAAGATTGTAATCTTCCTTACTCCGGGATTAATATCGCTATTATACTGGAATGTCGCGCCCTAGAATTGCCTAGACAGGTCTATAATTTTCGTGATGAACGAGTGGCGGCTGTCTTTGCAGCTAATCCCGTTAACCGCAGTATTTTTGGGGAAAAAGGTTTAAGTAAAATCTCGATTCCTGTCCTCTTGGGTTCTGGAAGTTATGACCCGGCAGCTAATCCGATTTTTGAACAGGCCATTCCTTTTACTTGGTTAAAAACGCCAGATAAATATCTGGCCATGGTGGAGGGACAAGCTCATGTAAATTTTACGGAATTGGATGCAGGAATGCAAAAAACCCTAGAGTCTGTGGTCGATATCACTTTACCCAATCAAAATTTAATCGAGGATTATGCGGGGGCTTTATTGGTCTCTTTTTTTGAAGTTTATATTGCTGATAATGACAAGTTTCGTCCTTTTCTTCTGTCTAGTTACGCAGAATATCTCAGTCAGGGACAAAAGTTTAAATTAGACTTTATTACTGCCGCTTCTGACCAGAAATTATCTCAATTAATTGAGAAATTGCGAGTACATCGGCAATAGGCACTAATTGCCTTCAGTAGCTAATAACTGAAAAATCTCCCCACTGCCCCTCTGCAAAAAAGATTCTCTTGAGTTGTATAATCTCTAAAGGATTAGCGTACTCAAGAAAAAAATTATTTCATGCTCAGAAAAATTAGACTATCATACTTTGGCTTAATTTTAGGCAGTATTTTAACGGTTATCGGCATTATCGGTTATGCCCAAGGTAACGCCACGGTCAATTTAGCGGGGTTTTTCTACGGATTACCGTTATTATTGGGAGGTTTAGCCCTAAAAGCTTCAGAAATCAAACCGATACCCTTCAGTCAACCCACTAGCCCCGAAATCTTGCAATTGCGCCAACAACAGGCTACTGTCACCCAAACCAAACTTCGCAACGATGTCACCCGCTATCGCTACGGACAGGAAGTGCATCTGGATGAAGCCCTAGAAAAGCTGGGATTAAGCCCCACGGACGAGGAAAGACCGACTTTAGTGGCAATTCGTGAAACTGCTGTTGATTCCGCCTATTGTTTCACCCTAGAATTTGAATCGCCCCTTTTACCCCTAGAAAAGTGGCTGGCAAAACAAGAAAAAATCGAAAGATACTTTGGACCAGGAATTAGAGCCGAAATTAAGCAAGTTGACGAGGAAAAAATTGATTTAGCCCTAATTACTATCCCTAACCCCTAAATGCTCACGCCTATTCAGTATGGCTTCTTGGCAATCGCTGCCGTGGCTGCCGGCTTAATTAATGCTCTTGCCGGTGGCGGTAGTCTGATTACTTTTCCGACGCTGATGGCGGTGGGTATCCCACCGGTGATGGCAAATGTGACTAATACCGTCGCTTTATGCCCCGGTCATCTGGGGGCAACCCTCGCCCAAAAAAAAGACCTGCACGGGCAACAAAAACGGATTCGGTTATTACTACCATCGGCAGTTATTGGCGGCATTATCGGTGGTATTTTGCTGTTAAATAGCAGCGATCAAGTGTTTGACCGTCTGATTCCTTTTCTGATTCTTTTAGCAGCGGCTTTATTGGCTTTTCAAGACACTTTACGCTCTTGGCTGCAGCGGCGACAGGGGGACAAAAATGGCAATATACCAGAAATTTGGGCGGTTTTACCCATCGCTCTCGCTTCAATTTATGGTGGTTATTTCGGCGCGGGTTTAGGGGTGATTGAGTTGGCAATTTTGGGCTTATTTCTCAAGGATAATCTCACGAGATTAAATGCTTTAAAACAGTTGCTTTCTTTGGTGGTTAATGTGGCAGCATCTTGGTTTTTTCTCTTTTCTAATCACGTATATTGGTCGGCAGCGATAGTGGTAGCAATTGGCTCTTTAATTGGGGGTTTATTGGGGGGAAAACTAGCTAGAATTATCTCTCCTAGTTATCTGCGTAAGACCGTGGTAATTCTGAGTATTATTACCGCTATAGTTTATTGGCTTCGTTAACAAACCGATTTATGGCAGTTAAGCTGCCCGCGCATTTAAATTGCTTGTTGAGATCAGGCAACAGTTTAAAACCTTACCCGATGACGTTTTAACTCAATTGCCAAGAAAAGTGGGTTTTAGCTTGTCTAGAATAACCGAGTCTCTTGGTGCATTCTAGCATCGGTTAAACACACTGAAGGATTAACGGAATAGGGTGGATAATTCCGCTCTGCAAAACCTCACCAGATGTTTAGTATCGACAAAGCCGCCCTTGTCTAGCATTCACAACAGGGGGAAGAACATACCTTTCTGCGATCGCCAGCCGCCATCAGCGAACAAGCTCTCCATAACTGAGATGGAGGCGACAGTGCTGGCAAAAACTCCCTAGCTATAGTTACTAATTCTGTACGCAAATATTGCATCTAGAATTAGCTTTGTACGCTTTGACCCGTACTGGGTTAACTACGAACCTCTCTATCGGATTCCCGCTAAAGGCGGCCTCTCCGACTACCTTTCTTCCAATATTTAAG
>NZ_JADBUN010000141.1:0-50097 GCF_020245625.1 Microcystis sp. M049S2
AACGCAGTTCGCCCCTACATTGTGGACAAAATCCGTTACTGTAGGGGCGCAATGCTTGCGCCCTCCGATCGATCAGGTTTGCTGATCACCCTAAGTAGGGGGAGAGCCTTCGAGATGTTAGGGACTTGCGCTTTGATAATGTGCCATCTGGCTGGTCTGGTTCTTCTGCAGAGCGATTTTCTGGCTGGGATATTATTCCTACGCAAGTCCCTTAGGAGTAAACTGAAAGCAGCTGGTCTAGATAAATACTGATATACTAACAAAAGAAGGCTCAAAGCTTAGACCGGCTTCTGATCGATGATCGCCAAAATTTGCTCAACAAAAGCTTGGTGATCAACCACTGGTTTAGAAATATAACCATCGGCCTGACTCTGCTTGAGAAAATTCTCTCGATCGCCCTCCATAGCGTGAGCGGTGACGAGAATAACGGGTAAATCGGCAGTTTCGGGGTTAGCTTTGAGAATTTGGCTGATTTTAATGCCATCTACCGCTTTCCCTTCATAGACACTATGGGAGAGGGAGACATCCATTAAGATCACGTCCGCTTCCTTATCCCGAGCAACACGAAGCACTTCTTCCACGTCTTCGGTCCCTTTAACCTCTAGACCACCTCGTTTGGTCAAAATTTTGGCAAAAACGCGAAAATTAATCGGGTCGTCTTCTACAATCAAAACAGTCGTCATAGGGAAGCTCAGGGATAAACAAGGTTAAAAAGGGCAAAATGCCTTATGATTCACAGCTAGACAGATTAAAAACGAGAGACTCATGGCCAAACAACTGGATTTCTTAGCTAGTGGTCAAATTATACCCACGGCTTTACACCAAGAGATGGAACGCTCCTATCTAGAATATGCCATGAGTGTGATCGTGGGGCGAGCCTTGCCGGATGTACGCGATGGACTAAAACCAGTACATCGTCGCATATTATACGCTATGCACGAACTGGGTTTAACTCCCGATCGCCCCTTTCGCAAATGTGCGCGGGTGGTGGGGGATGTGTTGGGTAAATATCATCCCCACGGTGATCAGTCAGTGTACGAGGCACTGGTTCGTATGGTACAGGATTTTTCCAGTCGTTACCCACTTTTATCGGGCCATGGTAACTTTGGTTCGATCGATAACGACCCCCCGGCGGCCATGCGTTATACAGAAACCCGTTTGGCCGGCATCGGTGATCAGGCGGTTTTAGGGGGAATTAGCGAAGCTATCGTTAATTTTAGCAGTAATTTTGATAATTCTCAACAGGAACCCGTTGTTTTACCCGCTCAGTTACCGATACTCATTCTTAATGGTTGTTCTGGTATTGCGGTGGGGATGGCGACTAATATTCCTCCCCATAATTTAGGGGAAGTGGTGGAAGGTTTAATCGCTTTGATTGATAATCCCGATTTAAGCGAGGAAAAGTTAGTAGAAATTATCCCCGGTCCCGATTTTCCCACGGGAGGCGAGATTTTAGATGATACCGGCATTCGCGAGGCCTATCGCACCGGTAGGGGGATTATTCCCGTGCGCGGAGTGGCCAAAACTGAAACAATTATCATTGAGGGCAAGCGCCGAAGGGAAAGGACGGCAATTGTGGTTACTGAGTTGCCTTTTCAGGTGAATAAGGCTGCATGGATTGAAAAAATCGCCGAATTAGTCAATTTAGGAAAATTGGAGGGAATTGCCGATATCCGCGATGAAAGCAATCGCGAAGGCATTCGGGTGGTGATTGAATTAAAGCGGGAAAGTCAACCGCAGCAGGTTTTGGCGGCTTTATACCAACAAACGGCCCTACAGACTAATTTTGGGGCGATTATCCTCGCTTTGGTCGATAATCAACCCCGGCAGTTATCTTTAAAACAAGTTTTACAGGAATTCTTGCGCTTTCGAGAAACGACTCTCACCCGTCAGTATGGCGACGAGTTGCAACAGGCCAGCGATCGCTTACACCTAGTGGAGGGTTTATTATTAGCTTTGCAGAATATCGATCGAGTGGTGGATATTCTCAAAAATGCTCCCGATGGGACGACGGCTAAGTATCGTTTTCAGGCAGAATTGGGCATTAGTGACCCTCAAGCTGATTCTATCTTGGCTATGCCCCTACGTCGTCTAACCGGTTTGGAAAGACAAAAGTTAGAGACGGAAGCGACGGAATTACAAACAAAAATTCAACAGTTGGAAACCCTCCTCCATAACCGTCAGGAGTTTCTCAAGTCTCTGAAAAAAGAATTGCGCTCTTTAAAGAAAAAATTCGCCGATAGCAGACGGACAAAAATTCGCACCGGCAAGTCGGGGGACAGGAGACAGGAGACAGAAGGGAAGAAACTGGATTCTGTGGTGAAAAAACAGGAGACAGGAGACAGGAGACAGGAGACAGCAGGGAAGAAACAGGATTCTGTTGTTAAAAAACAGGAGACAGTCCCGATGAAAAAATTTTCACCACCAGAGACGAAAGAGGTTTCCTTACCTACACCCCACACCCCACACCCCACACCCCACACCCCACACCCCACACCCCACACCCCACACCCCACACCCTCTTTGAAGTCAGAAGTTAAAAAACAGGAGAATAAAGTTAAGAAAAAGTCTGAGAGTGAGAATACACCGAGTTTAAGCCTATTTACACCCCAAGAACCCCCAGAAAATGCGATTTTATTGCTTGATGCCGAAGATAAAATTGGTTGGACGACAGCGGAAGAGCGAGCGCCGGACCAGGGTTTAATTATCTATCAACAGGCGATCGAAAAACGGGAAAATTTCCTAGTTATCCTCGATAATGCTAAAGCTTACCCGATTGCTACCCGGGAAGTCCCCCCGCAAGCGAATCAACCAGTGTTAATCTCCAGTCTGCTGACCAAAACCGCCCAAAAAGAGTCAGAAGCCGTGTTAAATCAATTTTTCTTGACGGAACCTCAAAAAACTCAAGAATTGCTTTTACTGAGTCAACAGGGGCGAATAAAGCGGCTTCCCATCGATGAATTAGAGGGGGTTGGTAGTCGTGGTTTGTCCCTGATGAAATTGAAAGAAGACGATCGCCTATATGCTGCTATTTTTACTCATGAGGGCCTGGACTTAGCGATCGCCACCAGTAGCGGTCGGGTGTTGCGTTATCCCGTGCGCGAGGAATTATTGCCAATGATGAGTAAATCCGCTCAGGGTTTAGCAATTTTGCGATTGCGCTACGGGGAACATCTAGCTGGCTGTGTTTCTCTCCCCCATCGGGAAAATCTGCTCCTGATTTCGGGATTGGGTTACGCGAAAAGACTGGCGATCGAGAATTTACGTTTATCACAATTAGGCGATCTTGGTTCACCCGCTTTACAATTTGTTAACAAACAGGATAGTTTAGCGGCCATGGTAGCGGCGCGGGCGGGGAGTATAGTGTTATTAAGTACCAATCAGAATCGAAAACTACCCTTAGAGGTGGAAACTGTGGCAGTCACGGGTAAAGACGGGACAGGTTCACAATTAGTCAAACTCAACCCCACAGAAAAAATTATCAAAGCACAATTGTTACATCGTCTCTAAACAATGGCGAAAAAACCGAAAAATGTTGCTACTAAACACCGAAATTGGCAAAGATGGTTAAAACTAACTCTGGTCGCAGTTTTTGGGTTTATTATCCTTAATTTAGCGATTAATTTAGCCGTCCGCTTGCCAATTAATCAACAAAAACCCGTTGATGCCATTTTAGTTTTGGGGGGCAGCATTCGTCGGGAAATTTATGTAGCCAATCTAGCCCAGCAATACCCCGATATACCGATTTTAATTTCCCAAGGCTCGAAAGACCCCTGTATTTTATTACTATTTGAACAGGCAAAAGCACCAAAAACTAACGTCTGGTTAGAAAAGTGTGCCGATTCTACCTTCGGCAATTTTTTCTTTGCTGTGCCAATTTTAAAACAATGGGGAGTACATAAAGTAAAAGTTGTCACCTCTCCTACTCATTTACCTCGCGCTAAATGGTTAGCAGAAATTCACTTGCAATCCCACGGTATAGCAGTAGAAATCGATGCAGTCAGAGAAATTGGTATTCCGGGTAATCACGAATCAAAGCTAAAAACTGGGTTAGATGTGACTAGAAGTATAATTTGGGCTTTTGTCGGACAATTAATCTATCCCCCCTGTTGGCAAGTCATTCCCTTAAATTCCGTTGATTTACAAGCTTGGCGCGATCAAGGTTTTCAATGTGAATCTCAAGGTAAGATCCGCTAAACAATCGGTAATGATTCGGTAGTAGTGCCGCAGCCCTCTTACTTACCCAGTATGAATTGTGTAAAATATTTATTAATAAAAATAATTGGAACCCGATCAGTCTTTAAACCTCTAGCTTGATCATGACTTTTCTGATAAATATCTTTTTCTGGCTCCTGTCTGGCTTACTCAAATATCATACTAAATCTGGTTATTAAAAACTGATTATTTATTCCCCTTTGCCTTTTGCCGTTCGGACCTCGGACGTTCGGCGAGCTCAGTCGAACGCTCAGTCGAACGCTCAGTCGAACGCTGAGCTCACGGCCAAAGCCTTCTGCCTCTTGCCTCGTCTCAACAAGCAATTTAAATTACGAACAGCTTACCGAATCACCACCAAAACCCCAACACCTAAAACCTCTCTCCTATCTCCTAAATACTGTCTCCCGACTCGGAGAATACTGACTTCTAACCCGATGTTGGACAAAGATAAGTAAAATTTATTGATTGAGTGCAAAAACTTGAGAATATTTAAATTAACATTCCGCAATATTTACAAATTCTTAAAAATTAATTGAGAAAGATTTTTATTTAACAACGATGTTATCATGGTTACAGCGATTTTACTGAATTTCATAATGGGCTGTTCTGTGCTTTTTTGGGCAGCAATAGTTGAAACCCTTGCCACACCTAGAAGGTGATCCTAATTAAGACGGTTAAATCAGTCAATTTCACCCACAACGATGATCTTTTTTTTGTGTAGTTTTATTGCAAAAAAAAAGTTTTTTTGACAAAAAGCACAAAGTATGGTATGACCCAACGTATTTCTGGCCGCGAGTAATTATTGTAGAGGGGGAGAGGGGAGAATAAATAGGGTTTGCGGCAAAAAGTTTGTTGGTGGGGTCAGGCAGGGGGCAGGAGGCAGTCCCGATGAAAAAATTTTCACCCCCACAGATGAAAGAGGTTTCCTTCCCTACACCCCACACCCCACACCCTACACCCTCTTTAAAGTCAGGAGATTATTTTTATTTATTCTTCCTACACCCCACACCCCACACCCTGTCCCTAGGAAAAACTTCTTCAGCAAACCCTAGTTAAGGCCTGCTCGATTCTCTGACCATCGAGGGAGCGGCCGATAAAGACCAAGCGAGTTTGCCGCATTTCCGTGGATTGCCAGGGTCGATCGAAGAAAGAATCAAAGCGATCGCCGACTCCCTGTAACACCATACGCATCGGTTTATTGGCCACGTTAACAAATCCCTTGACCCGATAGATTTCTTCTTGGGCCACCAATTCTTTGAGCCGTTGGGTCAAAATTCGGGCATCTACAGGAGAATCGAGGCAAAACTGCACGGAATTGATCTCCTCATCGTGATCGTGTTCTTCCTCGTGATCATGATGACTAGGACGACTAGCTAAATCATCCTCGACGGCGGCATTAAATCCCAATAGTACATCGGGGCTAATTTGTCCATCGGCACAAGTAACTATTTTGACCGTTGATCGCAGTTGTGTTTTCAGCCAATTAATAATTTTTTCTAATTCAATTTCGCTGATTAAATCGGTTTTAGTTAAGAGTACCAGGTCAGCGCAGGCTAACTGATCCTCAAATAACTCCTCAATAGGCGTTTCGTGTTCTAAATTGGGGTCTGCTTGCCTTTGTGCCGTTAAAGCCTCCAAATCCGCCACCAGACGACCCCTAGCGACGGCAAAACCATCCACCACCGTGATTACTCCGTCCACCGTGGCACCGTTGCGGATTTCCGGCCAGCGAAAAGCTTGAACCAGAGGTTTAGGTAAAGCTAATCCCGAAGTTTCAATCAGCATACAATCCAACTGTTGCCGTCGCTCCAGCAATTTCTGCATGGTGGGGAGAAATTCTTCCTGTACTGTGCAGCACAGACAACCGTTGGTCAATTCCACAATATTATCGTTGGGGTTGTCGTCGCAGGTCTGACAACTTTTCAATAAATCACCATCAATTCCCACTTCTCCGAATTCATTGACCATAACGGCCACCCGTCGGCCTTGATTATTTTGCAGTAGATGACGGATGAGGGTAGTTTTTCCCGCACCCAGAAAACCCGTGATCACAGTAACTGGAATTTTGTGCATAGATAGAGCGATCGATCATATTCTTAGATCAATGTATCAGACTCTCGGTCTAGGGTTGGGGGTTTCAGCGCTAATTCTTTAGGATTGCCCCACCAATTGCCGGACTGTCACAAACTAGCTGAAATTTTCCTAGTTAGTCGTTATTCTGGTAAAAGTTTCAGCCGGCTAAAATAATCGCTGAAAAACTTTTGTGGGAGTGGATCATGTTACAACGTCTTTTTTTAGCCTTTACCCTCGCTTTTCCTCTTTATTTAAGCATCGCTATTCAACAAACTTCTCCTGTAGCTGATAGAGTAAATCGCCCTTCTTCTCGCGGAATCAATAAAATTGAGCGGACGGTAAAAACTATCCAAAAGCAATTAAAACAAGAGCATTCGGTTCAATTAGATTAATAAATTTTGTCAAAAAGAGGAGAGGCAAAACTCCTCTCTTTCACTTTTCACTTTTTACTTGACAAATTACTTGCCATTTGCTTCGGAGGCCTGTATTCGGGAACTAAATCTTGTAGAGACTTAACTAAGCCCTGACGGTCATTAAGTTGAATATAATTAAGCAGTTGCTCTAATTTGATTTGCAATTTGTCCCAAGCAAGAAAGTGTTCATGAGCGCAAAAAATCTTTGGGTGAGCGGTGGGAAGAGCTTTATCGGTATCGATTAATAATTCTTCGTAGAGTTTTTCCCCTGGTCTTAATCCTGTGATTTCAATATTGATATCTTGTCCTAATTCCAAGCCACTTAAACGAATCATCTGTAGGGCCAAATCGTAAATTCTTACCGGTTCACCCATATCTAACAGGAATACCTCACCCCCCTTAGCCATGGCTCCTGCTTGTATAACCAAACGCACCGCCTCTGGAATAGACATAAAATAGCGAATAATATCGCGATGGGTGAGGGTAATATTCTTACGTTGGGCGATTTGTTCCCGGAAACGCGGCACCACGGAACCGCTACTATCAAGAACATTGCCAAAGCGGACGATAGCGCAACAGGTGGAAGTGTCGGGTAAAGCGGCCAAAGCTTGCACGACTAACTCAGCACAGCGTTTACTGGCCCCCATAATGTTAGTCGGTCTGACGGCCTTATCGGTGGAAATGAGAACTAAATTACTAACTGAATTCTCGATCGCGGTCTGAGCGACATTTAAGGTTCCCCAAACATTAGTGTAAATCCCTTGACTAGCATTGGCTTCCACAAGGGGAACGTGCTTATAGGCGGCCGTGTGATAAATTGTCTCAATCTGGTGTTGTTGGATGACTCGGGCCAGATGATTGCGGTCGAGAACATTGCCTAGATAGGCATACTTGCGTAAATCGGCATAATTTTCACTTAAACCGAGATCGATTTTGTAGAGGGAAAACTCGTTTAATTCGTAGATTACCAAGCATTTTGGCTTGAGGAAGGCGATTTGTCGGCATAATTCCGAACCGATGGAACCGCCCCCCCCAGTGACTAACACCGCTTTACCCGTGACATTTTTTCCCAAAAGTTCGGCATGGGGTAGAATTTCTTCCCGTCCTAATAATTCCGAGACATCGACACTGCGAATCTGATTGATGGCCGCTTCTCCCGATAAAATTTTTGAGAGGGGAGGGACGGTTTTGATGACGATGGGTAAAGTTTCTAGACTTTCGATGATTTGCCGCTTTCTGACCTTGTCTAGGTTCGGAATAGCGAGAACAACCCAGTCAAAGGCCCGTTTTTGGTGCAGTAGTGTCAATTGAGAGGGGGAATAAACCCTAATGCCTTGGATAACTCGCTGCTGCAAATCGGGATTATCATCAACAAAGGCCAATAAACGATAGTGGGGGTCATTTTGTAGGGAACGTGCTAATTGACAACCCACAACCCCCGCACCATAGATAACGATTGTCGGTTCCCTATCCACACTACTGACGTAAATATTAAGACGGTGAAAGATAGAACGAATCAATAATCTCACCCCGATAACCAATATTAGGGTTAACAATGCGTCGATAATCAGGACTGAACGCGGCAAAAAGGCATCCCCTTGAAAGTAGGCAAGACTGATTAAAACCCCTGAACTATAGAGAACCGCTTGCAGCACGGAGGAAAGAAACTCTAATCCTGTATAACGTACTACGGGACTGTAAATGCCTTTGAGAGAGAAAACTAGAGTTTTAACGGCAATTAAGCCCAATATTTCCCCAAAAAAAGGTCTAATTTGCTGATATTCAAGGCTCAGATTAAACCTGAGAGAGAAGGCTAGATAGATGGTCAGACAAAAAATCAGGCAATCGGTGATAATTAAAAGAGATCGCTTCGATGACCTAGATAGGGAATTAGCTAATTTAAGGATTTTGTTGGCCAGTTTTCTATACATTATCCAATTGATTAATTAATTTTAGGTAAAATGATGTTTGGCTCTCCCCGACTTGGTGTGATAATCAGTGTTTATCGTTTCTAGTAGTCTTGCTAGGCAGGGCTTTGAAGAATATATTTCTGGAAAATTCCCCCTATTCTTCTCCCTTCCACACAGAAACAAGAAGAGCCAATATTTTTTATAACAGTAGCGCTACCTGTCTTTCCGGAGATGATATCACCCAAACCCAATTATGTCAAGTTGCTAGATTTGTCCAGAATTTTTTCCTTTTAGCAACTTTTCATCTCTCCCCAAAAAATTTTTGCTCCCGAAAACTAGCCGATAAATGACCGCTAGTCAAGGGTTACAATCAATAATTGATACAACAATTTATCGAGTCAAGTTATGAGTAATCAGTACGATGCGATCGTGATTGGGTCGGGAATCGGGGGATTGGTGACAGCGACGCAATTAGTGGCAAAAGGAGCAAAAGTCTTAGTTCTAGAGAGTTATCTGATCCCGGGGGGCAGCGCGGGTTATTTTGAACGAGAGGGTTATCGTTTTGATGTGGGTGCTTCGATGATTTTTGGTTTTGGCAAAAAGGGGACGACTAACCTCCTAACCAAGGCTTTGGCAGCGGTGGATATGAGTATCGAAACCATTGCTGATCCCGTCCAGATCCATTATCATCTCCCGGACGGATTAGACTTAAAAGTTCATCGCGACTACGAACAATTTTTACAGGAATTAATTAGCCATTTTCCCGCAGAAAAAGCCGGTATCCGGTGCTTTTACGATGAATGCTGGCAGGTGTTTAATTGCCTCAATAGTATGGATTTACTATCGCTGGAAGAACCCCGCTATCTGACTAGGGTTTTTTTCCAGCATCCTTTATCCTGTTTGGGATTGGTCAAGTATTTACCCCAAAATGCGGGAGATGTGGCCAGAAAATATATTAAAGACCCGAAATTATTGAAATTTATCGATATGGAGTGTTATTGTTGGTCGGTAGTACCCGCCGATCGCACTCCGATGATTAATGCGGGGATGGTCTTTAGCGATCGCCATTACGGGGGAATTAACTACCCCCGGGGGGGAGTGGGACAGATTGCTCTCAAGTTAGTCGAGGGATTGGAAAAAGCTGGTGGTGAAATCCAGTATCAAGCGAGAGTGAATAAGATTATTTTAGATGCAGGACGGGCGATCGGGGTAAAATTGACCAATGGTAAGGAATATTACGCGAAAAAGATTGTTTCTAATGCCACCCGTTGGGATACCTTCGAGAAACTGCTCCCCCCGGAATCTCTCCCGGGTAGCGAAAAAAAATGGCAAAAACGCTATCAAAAATCCCCCAGTTTCCTGAGTTTGCATCTGGGAGTTAAGGCCGATGTATTGCCATCAGGAAGCGAATGTCACCATATTTTACTAGAAGATTGGGAAAATATGGAAGCAGAACAGGGAACTATCTTTGTTTCTATTCCTACCTTACTCGATCCCTCCCTCGCACCCCCGGACCATCATATCATTCATACTTTCACCCCTAGCTGGATTGATCAATGGCAAAAACTGCCCCCCCAAGAATATCAACAGAAAAAAGAGGCCGCTGCTCATCGTCTCATCGAGCGCCTGAAAAAACTCTTTCCCAAACTAGATACAGGATTAGATTATATCGAAATTGGCACGGCCCGCACCCATCGCCGCTTTTTGAATAGAATCGATGGCAGTTATGGCCCAATACCGCGAAGAAAACTGTTAGGTTTATTAGGAATGCCCTTTAATCGCACAGCTATTCCTAATCTTTATTGTGTGGGAGATAGTACCTTCCCCGGTCAAGGATTAAACGCGGTGGCCTTTTCCGGTTTTGCTTGCAGTCATCGTCTAGCGGTAGATCTCGGTTTGCCTCGTCCCAGAGATTAAAAGCTGAAAATCAGGATTTTTACCAGCGAATTCGGAAGCGGGAAGGGGATACTTGACAGCATTTCTCAGATAGATGAGGTGCATTTTTGCGATTGGAGTTTTTACTTCAGCAAGGTTTAATTTATACTTCACCTTGACGAGAAACGCTGTAGATCGGTTTTGCTGATAACTAATAACTGATAACTGATAACTGATAACTGATAACTGATAACTAATAACTGATAACTGATGCTTACTCCCTTTGATTCCCCCAAATCTTTACATTGGCAGCAAAGCTTGCGATCGCCAATTATTCGTCAATTGGAGATATTTAGCTTTACAACGCAGTTTTTGACTTTTTTGCTCTGGGATCGTTTAACGGGGGCTAATAGGGGCAAAAAAAGGCAAAGGAGAGCGAAATGGTTAGTTGATCGCCTCATGAATTTGGGACCAACTTTTATTAAAATTGGACAATCTTTATCGACGCGAGCAGATTTAATTCCGCTCGAATATATCGAACAATTAACCCAATTACAGGATCGAGTTCCCGAATTTAATAATCAAGAAGCGATCCGAGTTATCGAAACAGAATTAGGACAACCCCTAGATAATTTATTTGCAAGTTTTAGCGTTTCTCCCCTCGCTTGTGCCAGTTTAGGACAAGTGCATCGAGCGCAGTTATTAAGTGGAGAAGAAGTCGTTATTAAGGTACAAAGACCGAATCTAGAAGGACTATTTAATCTCGATTTTGAATTGTTGCATCGTCTCACCCGTTGGTTAAATATTTTCCCCGTGGTGAAAAAATATAATTTAGAAGCTATCTATCAAGAATTCTTTGAGCTACTCTTTCAAGAAATTGATTATATCCATGAGGGCAAAAATGCCGATCGCTTTCGGGAAAATTTTAAGAATTATCCTCAAGTAAAAGTCCCTTTAGTTTACTGGCAATATACCACCCGCAAGGTATTAACTTTGGAGTATGTGCCGGGGATTAAAGTGGATGATCGAGAGACTTTACTAGCTAATAATATTAACGTAGATGGGATTATTCAACTGGGTATCTGTTCCTATCTCAAACAACTATTACAGGATGGTTTTTTCCAATCGGATCCCCATCCGGGTAATATGGCAGTTAGTCAGGAAGGGGAGTTAATTTTCTACGATTTCGGCACGATGTTCGAGTTAAAATCCGTCGCTAAAGATCAAATGATCGAAACCTTTTTCGCTGTCTTGAGAAAGGATACGGAAACAGTCTTAAAAACCTTGATGTATATGGGGTTAATTGAACCCGTTAGAGATCTGCAGCCCGTGCGAAATATCGTCCAGTTTCTCTTAGATGAATTTCGCGATAAACCGGTAGATGTGAGGGTCTTTGAACAAATTAGCGATCAAGTGTATTTAATGTTTAAACAGCAACCCTTTCGCTTACCTCCCCAAATGACTTTTATTATTAAATCTGTCACCACTTTGGATGGGATTGCCCGCTCTTTAGATCCCCAGTATAATTTATTAGCAGCTAGTCAACCTTTTGTGAAAAGTCTAGCGGTATCAGGAGGAACTACCAAGACAATGCTGACCCTAGCTAATCAAGCTCGCACTTTTCTTCAACAACAATGGCAAAAAAGTAATAAAAACGAAAGGATGATCCGTCAATTAGAGGAAAAAATCGAGCGAGGAAATTTAGTTTTTCAAGTTAAGTCACGCGAAAATGAACGACTTCTGAAAAAAATTTATCTGGGAATTAAAGTATTAATTAATGTCTGTTTATTGGGATTTAGCATTATCTCAGCCATATTTTTATTAGACAGTAACTATAGCAAACTAGCCATTATTCCCTTCAGTTTAGCGGGGTTATTTGGTTTATTTTTTCTGCGTTCTTCCCTGGCTTTATTGATTCAGGAAAGATTAGATAAAATGTTAGATAAGTAAATAATTATCATTTTTATTAGTAGATGGTTTTTGTTATCCGCAACAAAAATTAAAGTTTGACAGGCTGTCTGTTGACAAGATTTTCCAGAAGTTATCATAATGAAAATGTTTTCATTGCACCCAGCAGCAAGAGGACAAGAAAATGTTATTAAAATCTTTAGCCCTTGGTTCCCTTGTCGGATTATCCTTAGTTACATCTATCCCAGTCTTGGCTAATCCTTCCCTTTCTCCAGTACAAACTAACGAAGCAATAATCGCTGTCGGTCAACAAAAATCCGATTTATTTGTTAATTTAACCACCGATGATCCTTGGCGAGCTGCAATGGCCATTGGTGTCGCCACCAATATGCTGAAAAAAGGTCACTCAACCACCATTTTTTTGAATATTACAGGGGTACACCTGGCAGCGACGACCATTCCTCAACACACTAACGGTATCACCGGTAAAACCCTGCAAGCAATGTTAGTAGATTTCATCAGTCAAGGGGGAAAAGTCTTAATTTGTCCCTCCTGTATGAAACAAGCAGCCATAAAACCCGAAGATCTAATTGCCGGTGTGGTGACAAGTTCCCCCGATTCCCTAGAAGCAAATTTATTTAAGGAAACGGTTAAAGTAATTAGCTGGTAATCGAGCATTTTCTAGAGAATATCGAGGCTGCCTCTCAATGTTGTCTGAGATGCAGCCAGATAACTGGATATTCTCCCCTCGTAATGGTGATTTAAATCACTGTTTAATCCAAGCTGATGGCCAAATACCGCCAATTTCGAGACCAGCTAGACGACTAGAGGCATTTATAAGGGTTTTACCACGACTATCAGCCAATTTTATCGATAATTTACCTTTGAGGGTATCTTGACAAGCAAAACAGAGACCTTTTTCCGTGGGTACACGCACGCGATCGGGAGGATGATCACTGATCCCGATTAAGACAATGGTATAATTCTCGTTAGTTGCCCTCATTTCCCAATATCCCCAGGGTTGCACTGTCCAAGTTAGTTGAGAATTCCAGATATCAAACTTATAAAAGCGATTTTGCCAGTGAATACCGATAATTCCCACCGATTCCGTCCAGTGGAGAACTTTCCGGGTAGAACCCACTGCGGTTAAGGTTAAATCGGGATTTTCAGGGAAAGCATTACAATTAATCCAAAACCACTTTTCGGGGAAAGAATAGCCCCAATTTTTCTCGCTATAAAAAGGTACATTCTCAAATGGGTAATTTTTTCCCCCATAGGTAATCATTCCCGTTGCTAAACCATGAGAAGTTAAAATCTGCCAACCCGGGTCAAAAATCGGTAAATAAGATAATATTCCTGCTGTTGCTTGGGGTGGACGCTTGTTATCTCCCCAACTGTACCTAGTTTCAACGCGATAATCCCATTGACAGATTTCTCCAGTGACGGGATCATAAATTCGTCCTTGCTGCTGGTTTGCCGTTGCTTGATAACCCTCTTGAACAGACTCAAAAAAATCTGACGGGGAAAGGAGACAGGGACGGATTTTTAAGTTAGTTTTTCCCCAATGGATAATGGCTAATTCCTGACGACTTGCCCAAAATTTATCCGTATCGGGAAAAGTGCGACAAAGATAATTAGATTCTATGGCTAAAATTTGTACCGCTCCGCCGCTATTGACTTGACCGCCGCTTGGGTCTTGAATAGAATACATAAAGGCGAATCCGTCGGCTAATTGCGGAATCATGACTCGGAAGTACCAACCTTCAAAGAATCGGGGAGTGATACCATCCCAATGGTAGCCAGAATGAGGGGGTTGTGAAGACATCAATGGGTTTATCTTTAGGTATTGATTTTGGCACGTCGGGAGCGCGAGCGATTGCTATTGATTCTAGCAAAAATATCGTCGCTGAGGTTCATTATCCCTTCACTAATGCCAATTTTCAGGATTGGCAAAAGGCCCTATTTTATTTATTGGATAATCTAGGGGATTCGGTGCGTTCAGAACTTAAATCGATCGCGATTAATGGTACTTCCTCGACGGTGTTATTATGTGATAATTGGGGTAATCCTCTTTCTCAGGCAATATTATACAATGACGGGCGAGGAATTGCCTTTTTAGAAGCAATTAAAGCTATAGCACCCCCTCACCATCCCGTAATTAGTGCCACCTCTAGTTTAGCCAAATTACTTTGGTGGAGTCAGCAAGAAATTTTTTCCCAAGCGCGTTATTTTCTCTCGCAAGCGGACTGGTTAGCATTTCTGCTGCACGGTAAACTGGGAATTAGTGATTATCACAATGCCTTAAAGTTAGGTTATGATCTCGAAAATCTCTGTTATCCCGATTGGTTAGAGAATTTACCGATGTTTAATTTGCTACCGGAAATTTTTGCCCCGGGTACAGCGATCGATACTATTAAACCGGATTTAGTGACTCGTTTTGCTATCCCGAAAGATTGTTTAATTTATACGGGAACCACCGACAGTATAGCGGCATTTTTAGCCAGTGGTGCTAATTCTTTGGGGGCTGCAGTGACATCTTTAGGTTCAACTTTAGTTTTAAAATTATTAAGTAGCCAGAAAGTTGATGATAGTAACTATGGCATCTATAGTCATCGTTTAGGAAATTTGTGGTTAACTGGTGGGGCATCTAATACGGGAGGAGCGGTGTTAAAGAAGTTTTTTTCTCATGAAGAATTGAGAAATTATAGTTTAGCAATAGATGGAGAAAAAGAAAGTAATTTAGATTATTATCCTCTACTAAAAGCGGGCGAGCGCTTTCCCATTAATGATCCTTTTTTACCCGCAAAACTGACTCCTCGCCCCGATAATCCTCTAGAATTTTTGCATGGTTTACTAGAAAGTATTGCCCGCATTGAAGCTTTAGGTTATCAGCGTTTACAGGAATTGGGAGCCAATAAATTAGAGCGAGTTGATAGTGCCGGTGGTGGGGCAAAAAATCCGACTTGGAGAATAATTCGTCAGCGTCATTTAGGGGTTCCTGTGCTTTTATCTCAACAGGAGCAAGCGGCCTATGGTACTGCCCTATTAGCCCAGCAATCGGTTACGCTATTGAAATAGTCTCATAAGTAGGGTTTGCGGCAAAAAGTTTGTTGGTGGGGTTAGGAGTCGGTCGTCGGTCGTTAGGAGATAGGAGATAGGGTGATACGGTTTTGGGGCGATAGGGTGATGAGACAGCTTCCCCACTTCCCCACTTCCCCACTTCCCCACACCCTACACCCTTCGTTAATTAACCGTAATAGGGTGGCTCATTACCCGGTTTCCATTTGATATTACAGCCTAAACTGGGTTTTTGCTCCGTCGGCACCGGTTGACCGCTTAAAACCTTGTCAATAGCGGCCCGGATATCTTTGCCTGTGACTGGTATTCCATTACTGGGGCGACTATCATCCAATTGACCGCGATAGACTAGAATGCGCTGACTATCAAAGAGGAAAAAATCGGGAGTACAGGCTGCCGTGTAAGCTTTCGCCACTTCTTGGCTTTCGTCATAGCATAAATTGAATTTAAAGTCAAGAGTTATCGCCATTTTTTTCAAATTTTCGGGCGAATCATCGGGATATTTCTCCACGTCATTAGAACTAATGGCTAGGATGCCCAGATTGGTGTTAGCATAATCGCGACCTAGACGGGTAAGTTCTTCTTGAATGTGTTTAACAAAGGGACAATGTTCACAGAGGAAGATGACTAACAGAGCGGTTTTAGCCGCAAAGCTGTCCAGAGAAATAGTTTCACCCGAAACCACATCGGGTAAGGCAAAACTGGGAGCTTTTGTCCCCAAATCTAACATTGTGGACTCGGTGCGTGCCATAAAGTTTCTACTCTTTTCTATAGGGAGGACTGAGATTTTTATAGCATTTCATGCTTCATCGCGCAAATTTAACGCCTTAATCAGTATCAGCAAACAGTAATCAGTGAACTGATAACTGATAACTGATAACTGATAACTGATAACTGATAACTGATAACTGATAACTGATAACTGATAACTGATAACTGATAACTGATAACTGGTAACTGATAACTGATAACTGTCATAACCTACTGAAACTAATTTGACCAATTTTCGACCACACGCTGACGTTCCCGAGCAATAACTAAAGCGTTATCGGGGACATTTTTAGTAATAGTTGAACCCGCAGCCACGGTGACATTTTTTCCTAACTCTAGAGGAGCCACTAAAACACTATTTGCCCCAGTTTTTGTGCCACTGCCGATCATCGTTTGGTGTTTTTTAACGCCATCGTAATTAGCAGTAATTGTTCCTGCGCCAACGTTAACTTTTTCCCCTAAAGTGGCATCTCCCAGATAGGATAAATGGGCAATATTGGTTTTATTGCCGATGTCACTTTTTTTAATTTCAACAAAATTACCGACTCGACAATTAGCCCCAATTTTCGCTTCTCCGCGCAAATGAGCATAGGGACCGATGCGACAACCAGAATCCACCTGACTATCAGAAATAACCGAAAATAAGACGGTTACATCGCTGCCTATGCGACTATTTTCGATTAAACTCCCCGGACCTATACGACAACCAGAAGCGATGATCGTCTCACCGCGCAGATGGGTTTGGGGTTCGATAATCACATCGGGACTGAGGGTGACAGTATCCTCAATGGTGACACTATCGGGGTCAATTATGGTGACTCCGGCGGCCATCCAATCATCTTTGACTCTAGTTTGCAGGATATCATAGGCGGCGGCCAATTGTTTGCGATCATTAATGCCGCTAATTTCTAAACAATCCTCCACATCCACAGCCATGACGGGATCGAGAAAATTGACCACATCCGTGAGATAATACTCACCCTGATCGTTATTGGGCGTTAAATTAGGCAGTATCACCGCTAATTTTGACCAATTAAAGCAGTATATACCCCCATTAACCTGGTGGTTTTGTCTTTGGCCATCGTTACAGTCTCTTTCTTCCACAATCTGCTTAACGAGATTATTGCCATCACAAAAAACCCGACCGTAACCTTTCGGATTAGGAAGGTTAGCAGTTAATAGGGTGGCGGCGTTACCATGGTCTTGATGAATCTGGAGAAGATTTTGCAACGTTTCGGGACGCAACAGGGGAACATCGCCATTTAAGACCAACAAATCCCCTTGAAAGTCCTCTAAATGGGGGATTAACTGCTTAATAGCATGGCCGGTGCCTAACTGTTCCTTTTGTTCGACAAATTCGATATCCTCAAGATGCTGTAGAGTATTTCGCACCTGTTGCCCTTGATAACCGATAATTACCAGTTTTCGCCTGGGATGTAAGGATTCGCTGACATTAAGCACCCGTTCCACTAGCGATCGACTGCCGAGGGGATGTAAAACTTTCGGAAGACTGGACTTCATTCGGGTTCCCTTACCCGCCGCTAAAATTGCTACCGCTACCATGGTCATGCTTGCCAATATCGTTCGCGACCGAGTATATCGCACTCCGATCCCTTTGGGTGCAAGAATTTTTTCCCTCTTTCATCCTGTGCCAGTTGAGAAACTACCATAAAAAGGTTTTCTTTAAGACATTGTTAAGGTACTATATACAAATTGAAACAATTGAACATAATTAGCACTCTATAGATACCGCTATGACAACTGTACTAACTAAGGAATCCTCCGCCATGAAACAGATTCGCACCACCTACCAAGCTGACCAACAGGTGAAATACCTGCATCTAGAAGCGGAAATCGAGGTACTGCTGCAACAACTGCAAAACCTCAAGCGCAAAAACCAAGAGAATCAAAACCTAAATTAAAGAAAATTTCCCTAAGAATTCTCAAATCCCACCCTCTTACTAGCGAGAAGGTGGGAAAATGTTTTTTGAGAATTCCAGATAGGTGTAGATTAATGATCAATTTTGCCTTACAGCAAGCCTTCGCCCGTCGTCATGCCCTGAAAGTGATTAGTGGGTTAAATAATTTCGATCGCCCGCAGGTTCTCTCAGTAGTTAAAGCCGCTACAGCCGGAGGAGCAACTTTTGTCGATATTGCCGCTAATGCTGACCTAATTCGGGCGGTAAAAGCCTTGACAAATTTACCCGTATGTGTATCGGCCGTCGAGCCAGAATTATTGGTGATGGCAGTGGACGCGGGAGCCGATTTAATTGAGATCGGTAATTTCGATAGTTTTTATGCCCAAGGACGCATTTTTGAGGCGGCGGAAGTTTTAGCCCTAACCCGTCAAACTCGCGACTTACTGCCCGAAATTACCCTGTCTGTGACAGTTCCCCATTTCCTACCCCTCGATGAACAGGTGAGACTAGCAGAAGCTTTAGTTAGTCAGGGTGCCGATATCATTCAAACCGAAGGCGGCACTAGCAGTCAACCCCGTCACGCCGGTATTTTGGGACTGATTGAAAAAGCCGCCCCGACTTTAGCGGCAGCCCACGCTATTTCCCATGCGGTTAAAGTTCCCGTCCTCTGCGCTTCCGGTTTATCCAGCGTTACCGCACCTATGGCGATCGCTGCCGGAGCGGCCGGTATCGGTGTTGGTTCGGCGATCAATCAATTGGATAATGAAGTGGCTATGGTGGCAGCCGTGCGCGGTTTAGTCGAATCTCTGCAAGCACAACCGGTCCATATTGGCAACTAGAACAATTTTTGTCTAGATACGGCAGAGAAGGGAAAACGGCCCCTTCTCTTTTTCCCTCTGTCACCAGTTATCAGTATTCGGGATTCAGGAGTCAGGAGTCAGGAGTCAGGAGGCAGGATTCAGGATTCAGTAGATTATTTTATTTATTCTTCCCACTTCCCCACACCCCACACCCCACACCCCACACCCCACCCCCCACACCCCACACCCCACACCCCACACCCCACACCCCACTTCCCACTTCCCCACACCCCCAACCCCATCAACTGTGGTAAAATGCGCTATGGCTCAAAACATTAGAGATAGAAGCACTCCACCATGATTCGAGATATCTTCATGCCCGCGCTCAGTTCCACCATGACCGAAGGAAAAATAGTTTCTTGGGTGAAGTCCCCCGGGGAAAAAGTCAGCAAAGGGGAAACGGTGTTAGTGGTCGAATCCGACAAAGCCGACATGGACGTGGAATCGTTTTATGATGGCTATCTCGCTGTAATTTTAGTCGAAGCTGGCCAGGAAGCACCCGTGGGGGAAGCGATCGCCTATATTGCCGAAACTGAAGAGGAAATTGAACTGGCCAAAGCTCAGGGAAAAACCGCCGCAGTCGCCCCTAGCAAGCCCCTAGAGACCCCAGAAATCGCTCCGCCTCCCGTTTCGATCCCCGTCGCCGCCGTTAAAGATAATGGCCGTTTAGTCGCCTCTCCCAGAGCCAAAAAACTGGCTAAAGAATTAAAGGTGGATCTGAAAACCCTAGTGGGTAGCGGTCCCCACGGACGAATTACCGCCGAAGACGTAGAAAAAGCGACAGGAAAAGTCAGCACCGCCCCCGCTCCCGTCATTACTCCTCCGCAACCCGTCAGCGTGCCTGTAGCGGCTCCTAAAGCCCCGATTCCAACCAGCGCCCCGGTCGGTCGGACTGTTCCCCTCACCACTCTGCAAAAAGCCGTCGCCCAGAATATGTCGGTTAGCCTACAGGTTCCCACCTTCCAAGTGGGCTACACTATCACCACTGACCCACTGGATCAACTCTATCAACAGCTAAAATCCAAGGGTGTCACCATGACGGCCCTGTTAGCAAAAGCAGTAGCCAACACCCTCGCTAAACATCCTATAGTTAATGCCAGCTATAGCGACGCAGGAATTCAATACCACGGGGCGATTAACGTCGCTGTCGCCGTAGCTATGCCCGATGGTGGCTTAATTACGCCGGTTTTGCGCTCTGCTAACCAGATGGATATCTATTCCCTCTCCCGCAGTTGGAAAGATTTAGTCGATCGCGCCCGCAGTAAACAACTGCAACCGGAAGAATACAATAGCGGTACTTTTACCATTTCTAATCTGGGAATGTTCGGAGTCGATCGCTTTACGGCTATCTTACCCCCCAACCAAGGCGCGATCCTAGCCGTGGGTGCTTCCCGTCCCCAAATCGTCGTCAATAAAGATGGTTTATTCGGAGTGCAAAAACAGATGACGGTTAATCTCACCAGTGACCACCGAGTCATCTACGGGGCCGATGCTGCCTCCTTCTTGCAAGACTTAGCTAAACTGATCGAAACTGAGGTGCAGTCTTTAACTATGTAATCAGAATCTAGACAGCAGGAGTCAAGGGAGTTTCTCTCTAGCTCCTGCTTTGTTGTTACTAAAAAAATGTAAAGAATTAGCTAAAATAGGTTTAACCTTATCTATCACCCGAAACTATCGCCCAAACAAGGCCAAAAAAAGTGTTAATCTCAGGGAACTTTAAGATCTAAGCTAATATCGGTAAGTTAACACTCGATTTCGCCCTATATATTAAGCCTACAATAATTCGTATTCCCACGCCCTAACGCCTACCCATAGGAAAAAATGATCACAGAGAATAGTCGCTTACGTTCAGAATTTTTAAATACACAGGTTATCACTCGCAATACAGGCAAAAAACTCGGCGTTGTTAAAGATATTCTTGTAGATATCGATCAACGAGAAGTGGTTGCCCTGGGACTCCGCGATAATATCCTCTCCCTGTCGGGAATGCCTCAATATATGTATTTATCGAGCATCAGTCAGACGGGAGACGTGGTTCTCGTTGAAGATGATAACGTCTTGGAATCCGTCGATATCGATGCTTATACTCCCTTAATCGGTAGTGACGTGATCACGGAAACCGGCGAACCTTTAGGCAAAGTCCGCGATTATCAATTTGATCCCCTTAGTGGTCAATTACATTCCATTGTCATTGCTTCCCTGGGATTGCCTCTGATCCCCGAACAATTGATCAGTACCTACGAAATTGCCATTGAAGAAGTGGTTAGCAGCGGTCCGAATCGCTTAATTGTCTTTGAAGGGGCCGAAGAACGTCTCACGCAGGTTAGTGTGGGGGTTTTGGAACGTTTGGGTATTGGTCGTCCCCCCTGGGAAAGAGAAGAGGAAGAAGCTTATTATACTCCCGCTGCTCGTCCAGAAAATCAGTTAGGTACGGGTATTCCCCTCCGCACCCCCGTTGAGGCCGCTAAACCCGTTGAGGAACGCTGGAGTGAAGACGAATGGGAAAAAGAACCCCTGCGCGCCACTCCCCCACCGCAAAAACGGGCCGAAGCTCGTTATTATGAGGAAGAATACGAGGAAGAGGAAGATAACTGGGGAGAAGCTCGCTCAGAACGCGCAGAAAGCTTTTCTCGTCCTCAGTACGACGATTACGAAGATAAGGCCGAGGATGATATGTGGGATGATGACGTGGAACCAGATTACAATCCCCCCCGCATCAATATCACCGAGAAGAAAAAAGAGAGAATCCCCGAATACGAAGACGGTTAATCTTTGGTCATCCCCCTATCCATTAGTTACATCTTTCTTAACATAAAATTTGACAAAAAAAGAAAAGTGTGCTATGTGGCTCAAGGGGGTTCTCTGGGGGGACTAAATACTTTTGGTATTTGGTATCACGTCGAGTGCAGTGATTTGTCAGACTCTACAGATTTTCAATGAACTCTTCAACTGTGACTTGGGCTTGTTTCAGAATTCCACTTAATGTACCAACCTTCAATTCCTGATGTACAGGGACAACACAACCGATTTTGCCCTCTTCGGTTTCTTTCTTCATCACAACATGGCTACCTGTTTGACGAACTTGCTCGAAGCCTAAGCGTTCAAGAGATCTAATTGCCTCCCCACTAGAGATTCGTGGCAGCTTAGGCATAACTAACCTCAATACTGGTCACAAATCTAGGGGATGTTTCTGGTAAGGTAAATTCCTCTAGGTAAAGCCGTGTGGCTTCTTTCAATCCAGCAATCGCCTGCTCAATTGTTTCTCCTTGATCTACTGTGCCAACTTCTGGACATTCAGCAATGTACATATTATCTTCTTTGTACAAAATAACAGTAAAGATGCGATTTTTCATGGTGTCTTATCATCTCCGGCTTACTCTGAAAATCATAACATAACTGTTTCCTAATCGTTTGGTTAGAAAATAGTTGGGTTTCCTGATCATTGACCCAACTCAAGCTTTTTGAAAAACTCTATAAGATATTAAGTTATTAGTAATTAATCCAATATTGTCCCACCTTCCTAGAATTGAGTGAGAAGATTGTGCAAAAACAAGCGTAGAGTTGATTAATCATTGAAATAAATTTGCCCCAATCAAACCGACTCGATGAACTGCTCGATGTCCGATTCTTACGAACCAAATTTGAGCATAGGTCAATCGGGCTAAAAGTTGATCGGAAGCTGTGAGGCTGTCTTTTGCTACTTCAAAAGCCCCTGTTTCAATATCTATGGCTACAATCTTCCCATGATTGCCTTCCTCGACTTGGGGGCGCACCTGAGATTCATAAATCTCATTACCACGTCGGGCGAATTCTTCTTTGCTGTAGCGGAGTTGATTAACTGTCATTGTCCTGACCCCGTTGCAACTTTTGCCCCTCTATTTTAACCTAAACATTGGCAATCTTCGCTAACATTTCTCAACTGGGACCACAAAGGCTGCATCGCACTTAGACTCACAGTTTCAATCAATGTGCATGGTGCGTTCCCCAAAATCGATCGCTGGAGCGCCAGAAGTTGTCTTAGGGAACGCACCCTACAAGATTGCGATCGCAGTGCGTTATACCTTAGCTCTTCGCAGACGCAGTTCTCTGTAACTCTTCCCATCGAACTCCATGACGCAGGCTCGATCAAAAGAGCTTAGATACTCATTATTCATCAACTGCTCATGCGGGCGAAGCATACTTGCGCCGACGCTGCCATCTAAGACAAGTAAAAGCAATGCCTCATCAAATCCATCACGCCATTTCAGAATATTCCGTTCTTTGTCGTCAAGCGCATTCTGTATTAGTTCGTCTGTTGTTTCACCGACCCAAAAGCTATCTGTGTAACTCCAATGAGGGGGGTGATCCCCTTCAAGTCGCATTACGCAAACATAGTCGATTTCTTCAGGCCAATCCGGCCCCCACAACTTTTCAGCACGCAAGGTGAAATAATCTCCAATTTTAGGATCATACTTCTCAACCAATTTCACTAGCATCTCAGCTATTTTTCTTTCTCGCCTTGCGATCAGGTCAGCATCACGATAACTGCTAAAGGATACCTGGACATCAATCCATTTGTCGCTACGCCTTGAATGAATGTGGGAACAAGTTTTAACTACAGATTCATATATGCCACGACGCTTACGTTCGCGACTGCCAGACCCCTCTTTCTCGTCATTGAATAGATTCCTGATTTCGATTCCAATCGTAATAGAATCAATTCTTGCTATGATATCGGGTCTTTCCAGGTGATCTGGCACGTGCAGTTCTGCGTAGTGGCTCAATCCTCCTGCATCACGAAATAGCTTGACTACGTTTAGCTCGTAAAGTTTTTGGCTTTCTCTGGTCATGGCTCTAATCGGTATAACTACATATTATACAGAAACTTTCTGCATAACAGTCTCCAGAGCAACGATAGGGGTCAACTTCCTGTATATCACCCCGTCTTACAACATATATACTCATTTGTCAATAGGTAGTAATATTTAATCTGCTTATACTTCGAGTTTTGGTCTGAAAATGGGCGATCAATCCCACATTCCGCACCCTCAACTGTCACATAATACTAAATCGGTTGAGTAACGCACAGAAAACGGGTTTCTCGGAGAAACCCGTTTTCTGCTCATGCAAAAGGCAAAAAGGGAGAATAAATAATCAGTCTTTAATAACCGGATTTAGGATTATTTAACCTTTAATCAAGGCTATCACCGGGCAACCAATCTTCGATCACCTGCGCGATAGTATAGGGACAAAACTCGGGAAAAATGCTGAGGACTAAACCTGTTTGTCTGGCGGCTTCTCGACGCGCTCTGGTGTATTCCTTATCCAAAATTTGCGCGGGATAACCGCGTAAACTGGGACTATCCTCTAATTTGCGACGAATTTGCGATCGCCCATCATTGATGGCATCCAGCCAACTATCGGAGTGCCGTTGGGGTTGATATTGCCACTTGAGCAGATGAAGCAAAATTCGCTCCATTTGAGAACCAATCGCACTGCGTTCACTTTTCCCCAAACCCTCGATTTCCTCGATTAAATGCTCCCAGTCAATGGCATCCCAGCGTTGTTCCCGCAAAAGTTGAGCCGTATCCTGGGCCCAGAGAATTAAATCGCAATCGTAGGTGGTTGGCATAACCGGTTCCCCGTTTTTCAAGCTTTTCGGGTGGGATTGTGGGGTTAATTCTGTTAAGTTAACGATCCAGCGTTTTTTTAATCATAGCTGATTACCGTTAACTTTGGATGATAGCAGTAGTTTAGCTTATGATCGGATGTAGTGACTTGTTATGCCTCTTCAAAGGCACTCCACTCTATGCCTAGCTGTTTTATGGTTGCCTTAAGTGTTCCGATCTTTAAGTCTTTGCTACCCCAATCAGGAATTACTGCTACATTTTGATTAGAGAGATTCAGCCATTTTCTATGTGATTCTTTTGACTTTCTCTGTATTTCTTCACAGCCAAGCCTCCTAAGTTTTTGAGCTACTTCTTTGTATCTCATGCAGAAATAATTGCTTCTACTAGGGCAGGTGACTCCTGATTAAAGGCTTGCAAGTTGACTGGAAGTTTTTTGCCTAAATCTTGATAAGTTTCCAAAACTGCCTCAAAGGCATCCTTTGCATTTTCCAGAACCTCTTCCAAAGAATCCGCCTCTGTGATTAGTTCAGGTAGAAGAGGGCAAGTTACTGTAAATCCTCCTTCTGGTTGAGGAGTAAGCAAAAGTGGAAGTTTGTAGAACATAGGAGTAGATCTTGCATTTCCGTGTATGTCCCAATCTTATCATTAACTTTGGATGAGTCTAGCTATGTAACTCTGACTCTTTGAATAACTACATATTGTACGGAAACTTTCTGCATAACAGTCTCCAGAGTAACGCTATAGGTCAACTTTCTGTATATCACTCCGTCCCACAACAACATATATAGTTAGTAAAAGTATAGTCAAATATAGACAGACTGAATTCCATTTCAGAAATTCCCTTCACTTTTACTTCGAGAGATTAATTCTCCTTGGATGAACTACGCACCTCTCTATCCCATAGCGGTTAAACGCATTTGGGAATGCTTTTCGCAAAATGTTGTAGGAACCCATGACATCAGATTGAACCAGAATCCCCTTATCTGTGCGATATAATCCTCGCGAAATTCTTTTTCCTGAAAACACTGGACTTTCAGTTGTTTCTCCATACACTGGTAGCGGATCTAAATTTAAAAAATTAGCAACAGAGGTATAGGATTCTTCTTGAATAATCACTTTAATTCCTATTAACTGACATTGATAACTAATCATCTCAATCAAACGACGGTGAGGAATAGTTACCAACTTTTTATTATTGACTTTCCCTAAGTTTACCTCTTGTTTCCACCCTGGATTATTACCAATAACTAAAGTAGTAATTCGTTGGTCAACTAAAAGCTTAACTAAATAACGACTAGCCTTATGAAGATAATCATCTACTTTCTGATTTCGACAGCGAGTTAAACGGCGAATCCTCTGGGAACTTTGACGATTGCCTTTTAACAGAGATTGTAACTTAGCTCGACGTTGGTTATAAAATTGATTTAGACTTTTTAACGGTCTGCCATTAATCAACAAAGGGCTAAAGTCCGGTTGATTTGAAGTTACAGCCATCAAATTATCTATGCCTAAATCTATCGCAGCTATCTTTTCATTAGGAGCTAAGAACTGTTAGGTTTTCTCATAAATTACCTCGATTACATAACAATCACATTTAGGAACTATTCTGACTTCTGCTATGCGCTCCGCTACTCTCGTCGGCAAGGCAATTGAAGTCCCTGCTTGCCCTGAGCTACGTCGAAGGGATAGTTTGACCAATCCTTCCCTAAGACCTACTTTGCTTATAGCTTGAATCGTGTAAACTAAGAGATTTCGTCCTTTTTTTGGCTCCTTATAGCCAGGGATTTTGGGTTTTCCCAGAAATTTATCGGGGTGACTTTTAAACTCGGATGAAGCGGCAAAAAATGATTGCCAGTTCCGGTCTAATCCTCTTAAAACTTGTTGGGAAACTTTAGCGGGTAAAGCTTGATACTGTTCTGTATCTTTCATGAGAGAGGCCATCTGATTATAGGTCAAATAGCCGTGGCCATAAATGAAGTTTTGTCGGATTAAATAATTGGCTGAGTTGTAAAGATTTTTAGACTGCCAAGATAAATTATCTATCTCAGCCCAAAATCGATGTCCTTTCTTGATAATGTGTCTTTCGGCTACTAACATTATTATCCGTTGTCTTTTAACTCAGCTATAATCTTTTCTGTCTTTCTTTTCGACCTTCTTAATCCGTAAATTCGAGAAAAAAAAGAGGTTATAATGGCTATTAAATCTGACATCAACTCATCTTGCTTATCCTCACTCTGATTGACAATCTCCAGTTTTTTATCTAGTTCTTTTAACAAGATTTCTAGATAATTAGTCCCAAATCTGGCTGACGTAAAGCAAGACTAGAACCTTGGTTCCAGCCTAATTCTACATAATAGGGAAAAAGTTTCTTGATATTTATATCGGGAAAGAGACGACTATTTTCGCTTTCTTGATAGCCGTCTTCTCTGAACAGATATATTTTTAATTCTTCCCGACGATAAACCCACAATTCGGGTATTTTTAGCAATTGATAAGCCTCTACATCAGTCAGAGAAGTAAAGTCCACTTTTATGGCTAAATCGGGAGGAGTATCAACAGTTAAATCAATTCTCTCTTTGCCTAAAATTGCCTGTCTATTATCAATATAAAAACAAGTATCTGGCTCTACTCCCGCTTCTCCCGGAATTTTCAAGGTAATTGGATCAAAACATTGCCAGTCTTTACCTTGACGACGGAGGATAATTTTTACTAAATCCCTTAATGTATCAACACGATTGCCATGACTTGGTAGGGGAGACATAAGCCGAATTTCTTGAGTTTTGCGATTAAAATAGAGTTTGGGATAGGTTTTCTGGAGACGTAAACTCAGCAATCTTTCGTAATCTTCCCAAGTCTGATGCGGAAAAATAACTTGACTGCCCGGAGATAAAGATAAAGTATTTTCGTTGAGAGTAATTAGTAGCATTTTGATAATTATTTTTGGATTGTCAGATCCGCCCGCCTATCGGCACCCCCCTTATTAAGGGGGGCAGGGGGGATTAAGCTCACTTTTATACAAAAAGTGTTTTAACTAAAATTCTCTAAAGCTTCAAACTGACGTAAAGCAATACTAGAACCTTGATTCCAGCCTAATTCAACATAATAGGGGAAAAGTTTCTTGATATTTATATCGGGAAAGAGACGACTATTTTCGCTTTCTTGATAACCGTCTTCTCTGAACAGATACATTTTTAATTCTTCCCGACGATAAACCCACAATTCGGGTATTTTTAGCAATTGATAAGCCCCTACATCAGTCAGAGAAGTAAAATCCACTTCTATAGCTAAATCGGGAGGAGGATCAACAGTTAAATCAATTCTCTCTTTGCCTAAAATTGCCTGTCTATTATCAATATAAAAACAGGTATCTGGTTCTACTCCCGCTTCTCCCGGAATTTTCAAGGTAATTGGATCAAAACATTCCCAGTCTTTGCCTTGACGACGAAGGATAATTTTTACTAAATCACTTAAAAGATTGATACGTTTGCCATGACTTGGTAGGGGAGACATAAGCCGAATTTCTTGCGTTTTGCGATTAAAACAGAGTTTGGGATAGGTTTTTTGGAGACGTAAACTCAGCAATCTTTCGTAATCTTCCCAAGTCTGATAAGGGAAAATAACTTGACTGCCCGGAGATAAAGATAAAGTATTTTCGTTGAGAGTAATTAGTAGCATTTTGGTAATTATCCTTGATTTTTTCCTGTGGGATTTAACTAATTTCGATCTGGCAACCAATGCCTATCAAGCATTTGTTCAAGGGAATAGGGACAATTTAGAGGGAAATTGTGAGGAGATATTTCAGTTTTTTGCCCGACAATAAAAACGGCATCTTGATAGATTTTTTCTTGGTTATCTAGGAGATATTTTTCTAGATTTGTGCTTAAATATCCATTTAGCTGAACTCTAAAAGTGGCTATTTCTCCTTGCCAATGCCGATGATTTAATTCAAATTATTCTGACCAATATTGCCATAACAAAAGATGAATAATTATCTGTCTTAAAAAACTCTCAACTCGATTTTTATCCCGTTTGCTTAAAGCCTCCAACTCCTCGATTAAATGTTGAATATCCAACTCAGCTAGACGATTTTCCTTGAGAAGTTTAATTGTTTCAGTTAACCAGAGATGTTCATCTTGTTCGTATAGAAATTGTAACTGATTTAGCCAAGTATCTTTTTTCATATTTTTTTGGCTGAGGAGACTTCTAAAACTGCTTTCGGGTAGGCAATGCGTTGATGGTGGAATTGTTGCCAAACCTGCACAAAAACCTCGGCAATAATTGGTAATTCCTCCTGACGAATACCACTATCTACTAATTGTTGATCGCGCCATCGGGCCTGAAAAATCTTTTTGATCATATCCATGGCTTGTTCTGGGGATGCCTCCTTCAGCGATCGCAAAGCGGCCTCGCTACTATCGGCTAACATAACGATCGCCGTTTCTCGCGATTGGGGAATCGGACCATCGTAGCGAAAGGCCGCCTCATCGACGAATTCTTGACCATTTTGGGCGGATTTTTGCAAAGCTTGCTGATAAAAATAGGAAATTAAGAGATTGCCTTGGTGTTCGGGAATAAAATCGCGGACGACTCGCGGTAAACCGTGTCTGCGGGCCATGACTAACCCTTCGCTAACGTGCTTTTTAATAATCTCGGCGCTGACGTAGGGATCGTTAATTTCATCGTGTTTATTCGGGCCACCCATTTGATTTTCAATAAAACCGAGAGGATCGTGCATTTTCCCGATATCGTGATAAAGGGTTCCCGTGCGAATTAATTCCACATTACAGTGCAGTTTTCGGGCGGCCGCTTCAGCTAAACAGGCGACAAAAAGGGTATGTTGAAAAGTCCCCGGCGCTTCCGTGGCCAAACGTTTGAGCAAACTACAATTAGGATTGGACAACTCCACCAGACGAATGGGAGTGACCACATCGAAACAGCGTTCCAAATAGGGGGATAATCCTAGGGCGATTACCGTCCAAGCTATCCCCGATAGACCATAGACGAGCGCCGTGGGTAGTAGAGTATAGATGATCGTGCTGGCCGTGGCGCTAACGATTAGGTAAGTGAGCAGATAAACACCCCCTTGACTGACTCCGATTCCCATCCCTAGGAGCGATAATTCATCCCTGGAGCGCAATTTTGCCGCTATCATGGCCGCTAATAGTCCCCCTATCGTCCCGGCGATTAAATCGGCGCTGATACCTTGGATGCTGAATAGGGAAAGACCGGCAGTTAAGAGGACCTGGGTGACGGCCAGAGTCGGGCCGTAGAAACTGCTGACTAATAAACCCACGGCTGCCAGATTGGTAAAGGGAATATTGGCGATCGCTAGGATCGGTGTGGTAAAACTTAGCAAACCCAAGAGAAGAAAATCCCGGTGACGCAGAGGCCGATGGAGACGCTGGGCAACGAGGCAAAAAGTCCCGATCGCACTGGTGACAAGGATTGCCGTTGACCCTAAACCCATCCAGTTAATGCCCCGTTCGCTCAAACCAAAACCATCGATGAGAACAAACTGAGCTTGAGTAATTTTTTCGCCTGCTTTAACGATAATTTGACCGGTTTGAGCGCTAGACATGACCATATCTACCGCTTCCACCGCTTTAGCGGCTTGTTCTTTGGTTGCCTCCCGATCTTCTATCAGGTTCGCTTCTCCCTCCAGGGCCGCTAGAAGGATATTTTCGGCTAAAAGCTGCTGGCGACCGGTTAGGCGATCGCTGCTAATCTGCACGGCGATGGTATCCTCTAGGTGACTGGTGGAAATCCCCGGGGGAATGCCTTGCACCAAAATCCGGCGACTCGCTTGCAGGATGGCTGTTTCTAGGTTTTGCCACTCTCGATCGCCCATTTGGGCCACTGTGATCAGATCGGCGTATTTGAGTTTATTTAAGCTGGAATGCCGATAATTTTGGCTGTTTTGCCCCTTTATTTGCCGTAATTGCCCTAATCGATCGATAAATTGCTCAAAGCTTCCCTTCGTCACGCGCTGACGATAGGCTTGGATTTCGCTAACAGCATATTCCTGCTCTTTTGTCAAGAGGTTTGTAAAAGATTCTTCATAGTTGAGGCGGCTTTGTAGAGTTGACCATTGAGGGGCAGAAAAGGTGAGCAGCGTTTCCATTGTGGCGTTGGAAATAGTCCTGCCCATTAAAATGGAATTTCTTCGCAGAATTGGGCGAATTTGACTTAATTGCCCTAAAGTGTCTCGCAGCGATCGCTCGATCTGGTCGGTGGTTTGGGGGTCTCTTTTCAGCCTGGGAAGCAGTCCAGCCCGAATTTTTTGGCGTTTGAGGGCGGTGGTTTCTTGGTCTTGAAAACGGGCATCTTCGGGGGCGATAATCGTAACCGGGGAAATAGTCCCGACGGCCAATTTCGGCTGATTATAGAAACGATAACCGACCACGCTAGTCAGACAACCGACGGTAAACAGGAAGATTAAGGGTCGTCGCAGTTTACCCAGGGAGTAAGAGCGAGATTTTCGGGCAGAATCAGGAAAAACAGTGAAAGAATGCAGAAAATGATTCATAAATTCCAGCTAAATTCTATAAACTGCGCCACCATGCCCAGAGGAAGAATACCAGCAACTTGGTTTTGGGTTCCCTCTTCTATTTTAAGGACTCCCTGTACAAAAAAATTTTTTCTCGAAAGGTATCTAGATTAGGGTTGGCTGAAAAAGTTTGTTGGTGGGGTGAGGAGTCGGTCGCCGGTCGGGGAAGAGAGAGGCAAAAGGCAAGGGTTTGGAACTACACAAGGGAGGGTCTTTCTCCGTTTCCTGATGGGTTAAGCAAGAGGTAGAACCTCTAGAAATGCGTTGCAAGGGAGACCCTTGCAACGAGGTACGAGGTAAATTATCAATAGCTCTAATCTATTTCTAGATTTTCTAAATCGGCTAAATCTTGTAATCTACCTGATGCTTTTTTGTTTTTTTTAAGATTTTCTAAGTCAATAAAGTTAACAATAATATCGTCAATTTTAACCTCAATTCTGGATAAGTAACAAGTTTGGAACTCTACCCCATCGGGGGTTGTAATTAAATCAATACGGTTAGGAGGATAACCTAATTGTATCACTTGATCTGGCGTTAAAAAGTCATCAATTGTTAATCCTAAAGAACCAAAACCGAACCCTTCTAAGGCTTTGATTAGATTATAGGCATTTAACGAACTCATTTCTATCCAAATATCAATATCTTTAGTATAACGAGGATAGCCATGTAAGGCAACGGCATAGCCGACTAAGACGAGATAACGCACTTGATTATCGTTTAACAATTGTATAAACTCTTTGAAGTCTTGGTTCAGCATTATATTTATATTGATGATATTCTTGACGAATTTCTTCTAAGGCCGATAGTCTCGTTTGGTACGATTGACTACGCCAATAAGCTGTCTCCGTTTTGGGAGCTTTTAAGTTAACTTTTTGATGAGTGATTTTCATAGAGAGATTAAGTAGGTAGGCGTTAAAAACTATCAGACACCCCCCTTATCAAGGGGGGCAGGGGGGATCGAACTTAAAATCCATTTTTAATTTAATTATAACCCAGCTACTTAAGTGTTATTTTTCGCCTTTATTGTTTAAAGAGGGGTGGCGGTTTCTAGGGAAATTTTCAGATTCCTGTTCTCAGAAATCCTATAGTTAAGTTTTTCAAAACCAATAACTTCGCCTTTTTGATTTTTCATTAAAATAACTTCGTCGCCGGTTTCTTCGCAGAGATATTCTGAAGAGCGATCGCCAAACCACACGGTTAAGGTATTGCCCATCGGATCATAATAAACGTTTACTTCTGCCATAAAATTTCCCCTTCTTTAATTGCATCGGTGGGATAAGTGGTAATTAGGAAGCCATCACCATTGAGTTTTCGGATAATGGCACAGAGCCAACGTTTTGGTCGTTGAAGTTTATAAAAAAGATAAACATTAGGGTCACTGCGGCTACGTCGAATTTCATCAGGTTGGCTAAGGGTTTCTTGGACTAATTTTTCTTGTCCTTTCATTATAGGATGTTTTATCTGGGTGATAATCCTAAATCCTTTGAGTATAGGCTACTTATGAAGACAGGCACTCATGCAAGAGGCAAAAGGCAAAAAGGGGAATAAATAATCAGTCTTTAATAACCGGATTTAGTATAACCTATCCCTGCGTCTTCATCGGCCCGCATCCTGTAGGGGCGAAGCATTCGGGCAATAACCTATTGCTGAAACCGTAGATTTTCTATCCGAATGCTTCGCCCGTACTTTTTCAGCACAGAAAACGGGTTTCTCCGAGAAACCCGTTTTCTACTCATGGACACCCCCCTTATCAAGGGGGGCAGGGGGGATCGACACCCCCCTTATCAATGGGGGCAGGGGGGATCGACACCCCCCTTATCAAGGGGGGCAGGGGGGATCGACACCTAATAACCAGATTTAGTATAACTCCTAAACTAATACACTTGTTCTATAGTATGCCCCAAAAAATTCCAGAAAAGGGAATGAGGGTAAAAAGGGAAAAAAAGAGAAAAAGGGTTACAGGATCCTCCCAGCACCGCACACCACCCGAAAACCGTTCCTGCTGCTGTTGCCGCGGCGGGGGCGGCTGTCGCTGCGGTAAGCAGAACGGCAGTAAGACGGATAGTTGAACCAAGAACCGCCCCCCAGAGGAGAAAGATTATCATTCCCATTTTCTATCCAGGCACTGCCATCCGTCGGCGCACCATCATAGTTATCATGCCAAGTATCGGCGCACCATTCCCAGACATTGCCGTGCATATCGTACAGTCTAAAAGCGTTTGGGGGAAACTGTCCCACGGGAGTCGTTTGTTGTCGATATTCTCCCTTCGCTTCCCCGGCGTAGGTATAGCCAGCATTGTAGTTAGCCAATTCCCCGGTAATGGTTTCCCCAAAGTAGAATGGGGTGGTGGTTCCAGCACGACAAGCATACTCCCATTCTGCCTCACTCGGTAGCCGATACTCCCGTTTTGTTTCCCTTGATAGTCGTTTACAGAATTCCCTTGCTTCATACCAGTTGACACTTTCTACGGGTAGCTCATCCCCTATGAAGCGAGAGGGGTTTGTCTCTAGGTCGATGTCTATTTTAGCGGTTGCGGCGATAGCTCTCCACTGAGCTTGGGTAATCGGGGTTTGACTGATATGGAAAGCGGGAACTTTGACTAGGCGTTGTGGTCTTTCCCTTTTATATCCGCCCCAACCAAATTTTTTAAGCAGTCTTTCGATTTCCTCATCTTCCGTTCCCATCCAGAATTCTCCTTGGGGAATATACATCATGCGGATATAGTTTTGAGCTTCTTTCCGCTTGCCAACTTCCGGAAGGTTTTCATCGTAAAAATAGGCTTTAACAGGTTTTCTCTCGATAACTTGGCCTGTTTTATTAACCAATACCGTTTCTGCGGTAAAAAGGAAAAGGTTTTCATCGTAGGGAACAATAGCGGCTACTTTGTCTATTAAACGTTTTTGTAGGGTTCCTTCGTCTTCTGGGGAAAGTTGAAGGACATTGCCAACGGTGTTTAAATCCCCTCTAGAATAGGCGGCAATCGGTTCATTAAGCAATAACAAGGGTTCATAATCGGCTAAAGCAGCGGATAGATTTTTTAATAAAGCTGTCAATCTCACAAGACGCACTCGGTTATTATTTTTGATAGCTTCTGCTAGTAGCTGTCTGATTTCATTGACCGCTTGACTAGGTTTTAGGTAGGCAAGAGCTAACCATTGTTGATTTTGCCAATAAACCGATTGTGAGCAATAATCACCGATTTGTTCCTGAATATAGGTTTGTAACTGATAGGCCAGAGATTTGAGTTCCTCTGGGGTTAATTTTTCTAATAATAGTTTACGAACATCGGGAGACATTTCATAAAGTTCTCGATCTATTTTGCGGACTAAACTGGACAGTAAAATATCAGCGATCGCATACCAAGGAGCTTGATTATTTTTATCTTGATGTTGACGCAGATAATAAAGTAAATTAGGGGATAAACCAAGGGGAAATGCCGCTCGTTTCGCTAGTTCTCTGGTGTTTGGTTCGTTTTCTTTTTCAAATAATCTTAAACGGCTTTCTGCGCTAAAAAAATCTTCATCCTCATCCCAATTATCCCCTTGTTGAAACTGATTAGGATTAAATGGAAAATGACGGGGTGGGATAGCTTCTTCTTTTAGCCATGTTATCAAGTTTTCCCAGTCCTCTGTGGTTAGTTCAAACATGGAAAAATTGGGTATATCTTCAGCTAAATCAGCAATATCCCAGGCAGTTGTCCCATACCATCGATGATAGGGTAAGGGGTTTAACCATGCGACTCGGCTAAATCTTCGGCTAAATCGTCGGATAAGGGTTTCTGTTGCGCTCAAGCGCTCTTCTACATAACGTTTTCTAGCGGCACCCGCATCACTAAGAATTAGACAACTGGTTACTTCCGGAGAATAGTTAGAGAGAACTTTGCTTAAAGATTGACTTTCCCAACCGTTTTCTTGTTGTAAAACCTCGTCTCTAATCAGATTATCAAAGTAAAAATGGGGAACATTTGCCCAAGTTTGCTTCATTATTCGCCCAAATCCTGCAAAGGGAATCATCGAGTCAGAACAATCAATAAAAATAATAATTTCTCGGCGATAAAGTTGTTTCTTTTGGTAAATTATTTGATCAAAAAAACCTCGTTTAGCCGTTGCCATCACCGTGGCTTTTAGATCCCAAGTTTGTCGAGGACTTTCTAGGGGTAATGGACGCAGTTGCTGCCAACTTTCTTGTAACTTAGCGATGCCAATAGGATAATAATCAGGATTATCTAAGGAGGTGATTTTTTTTCGCTTTTCAATAGCTGTGGCAATTTGTGGAAATGAAGTCTCCGGTGATATTTGTGTATCCCCAGAAGGAGTAATTTCTAATGAGGGAGATTCCCTATCATCCATCGGGTTTATGATTTTGCTAATCGATTCTTCTGGATGACGAATAGGTGTTTTTTTGGCTATTTCTATATTTATTTCTGGTTGGAATTGTAGCATCTCTGTCCAGGCCTGATCAAACTTTTCTTTTTCTTTCGGGGATTTAACCCATAAAGCTTGACAAAGAAGTTTAATTTTAGGATTGTCTAAGTTGGGATTTTCTTGAATAGCAATATCAGAATCATTGGCGAGTTTTTGAATTAGGTAATTTTCCACCCGATAATATTGTTCAATAGACAGCAGAAATCCTTCTTCGTCTCTGAGTTGATAAAATAGGTCAAGTAGGGGGGATGTCATTGGCTTTTTTAACCTCTTGTTCCATAATCTTGTAAATCAGTACGGCTTTTTAGTAAAACACTAGCGTGGGGTAATTTGTCCTCTTTTAATTTGGCGATAATTTCTTCAGGTTTGTACTTGAGCAACGATTTAAACCAGGCTATTAATTCACTGGTGCTAACTTTTTTTTCTCCTTCAGATTTAGTCTCGTCTTGTGATGTTCTCACTTCAAGAAAACGGTCCACTGCTTTGATGATAACCTCTTGTTCAGCGTCGGTAAACCGTTCGGTTAATATCTTTCTTAATCTTTCTTGGTTGGGTAGCTCAATATAGTGATAAATGCAACGTCTCAGAAAAGCATTGGGTAAGTTTTTTTCTTGATTACTGGTAATAATAATCAGAGGAAAAGCTTGATCATTTGCTTGAATTAAATCTCCTGTTTCTTTAATGAAAAAACGACGAGATTCAATGGCTAAAAGTAAATCATTAGGAAAATCTCGATCTGCTTTATCTATTTCATCAATTAATACTACCGATTGTTCTTGCTTATCTTGACTTTGTTTAAATGCTTTACCCAAGGGTTGTAAATCAACCCAATCTTTTGAAGTAGCTGGATTTTTTGGCTCAGAAGAAGATTCTTCTATTTCTTTTTGGCTTAAAATTCCGCTAATTTGAGCAGCTTGTAAACGGCCAATATAATCATATTGATAGAGACTATCTTCCGCTTTACTTGTAGATTGAACTATCCACTCATAATATTTTATAGGATTATTTTCCTGACGATAATTAAATTCATAAACTAAGGCATGAGCTAAACGACTTTTGCCACATCCTGGTTCACCTTCTAGTAACAAAGGCATTCCCAATTCAATAGCCAAGTTAACAACTTCTATTAACTCATCACCTGCGTCATAGGGATAAATTTTCTGTTGAATAGGTTCATAATAAAGATCCGATTTAGGTTGAATTTCTCCCGTGTAAGTTAAGGATAGTTTATCCATCTATTTTCCCTCGATAATTGTCCTTGAAATTGTTGATAAAAAGCTTTCAGTGTGTCTTCTATGTTGCCGTGCTTGCTATTTTCCCATAATTCCTGCAAGGTAGATTTAAATAAGTCTGTGGTTTCATCCTGTAAGTCACAACCTAACTGAAGTTGTTGAGCAAAAGTAGGAATAATTTCCTGAAAAGACCGTTGTTCAAAGCAAGAGTCAATCTGTAAGCGGTGAATAGAAAATTCTGATAATTTGTCCTTATCTCTCCAATCATTACTTTTTCCATAATCTAACCAAATCATTAATAAAAAGCCCGGAATGGGACTATTTTGTATTTTACGAGCTTTGGTAATTAAGTTTTGCCAAAATGAATCAATGTCTTGTAAACGGGAAAAGTCGGCACAATCAATTCCTTCAAAAATCAAACAAAAATTATTAGTCTTTAAATTTTTAATTCCTCCAGAATTATTTAAAAAATGTTCATGAAGACTATAGCTATCCCATTCTTCCTGACCATCTCCTTGAAATTTAAAAACAATATGTTTAACGTTCAAATTATTAGTGATAAAGAGTTGTTTGTGTAAACGATGTAAACACCAAAAACGATATGTATGAGGACAAGGGGGAATATAAATACTGCCTTCTCGTAAAGGTTTAGCAGCTATTGAACTGGTAAAATTTACTAGATTAGTATAATTAAATTTTGTCAAAACACGATAAATCTTTTCATTATTTGTTCGTTGATTTTTTGGGTTTTGATGATGAATTTTACAACATTCTAAGCTTTCAAAATCTAGGTCTAATACTTCGCAATAAGCTTGAACAATATAAGACTGTTTAGAGGTTCTTTGCCCTTTTTTTCCTAGTCCATATTTTTTTTCAGTACAAAACCGCAAACTATCTCCAGATATGCCAATTACCTTTAAAATAGACGAATCTAATAAAAAATTCAGAACCTCATCAAAGGTTAAATGAATTGAATTATCATTAATATCTTCAATTCTGGGTGTATTTATTTTATTTTGAGTAATGTAGTCGCTTTTCTTCTCATTTTCAAATCTTTTAAAATCAGATTCCTTTTGTAAGTACAATTTCTTCCCATCTTCTTTTAAAACGTCTTTAGTTGTTCCAGATTGTGGCGATGATGTCATCCAAGCTTTCAAAACATTTAATCGAATGGTATAACTGGAAGTTTCTGTTCGACTACGGTATTCTTCGAGAAATGCCTCAAGTAACCATCGACTTGCTTCTATTAATATTTGCTCTGTTTTCTCCGAAGCACAAGAATAGGTTCCCTTATAAGCATCTTTAGCCTTACGAAGGGTTTCTACATCTTCATCCGATAATCTGATTTCGCCAGACCCTAACATAAATCTCGTCAAACGTCAACCTACCATCTGATCCACTTTTTGATCCCCTTTTGCCAGCATTTGCTGAAAGCATTTTAATCAACTTGTCCTCAAAAAACAAGCCCTAAGGCGACAGGAGCAAAATCTATGAATTTCTGGCAAAAACATAAAGCGGACATTGACGTGATTTGCCGCATCATCACCACTTTAACTGCCTTGGCTAGTTTGGGTGTTCAGGTGGGAGAGTTAAAGATTCCCCAAAGCGAGATTCTTCCCCCTATGACTGAGGTTCAATTGGAAGCGGGGAAAAACACTCACCCCCACTAAATGAAGATAAAGGCCGATGTGCTTTTTTCATAAGACTGGACCAAAACGAGGGTGAGTTAATAAGATAACCCACCCTAAGGGAGATTTAGCGATCAACCGACCCCATAATAATATCAATACTGCCTAAAATCGCCATAATATCGGCAACTTTTACCCCTTTGAGGATATGGGGCAGAATTTGAAGATTATTAAAATCGGCGGCCCGAATTTTCCAACGCCAAGGGAAAACATCATCATTACCGACGATAAAGATACCTAATTCGCCTTTACCACTTTCCAAGCGCACATAATGTTCACCTTTAGGAATCTTAAAAGTGGGGGCGACTTTTTTGGCGATATATTGATAGTCAAAATCATTCCAAGCTGATTTTTTCCCTTCTGCCATCCGTTTTGCTTCCAGATTTTCGTAGGGACCACCGGGTAAACCTTTCAGTGCTTGCCGGATAATTTTCACCGATTCGCGCATTTCCCGAATCCGCACCAGATAACGAGCAAAACAATCGCCGGCGGTTTCCCAATGCACTTCCCAGTCAAAATCGTCGTAACACTCGTAATGGTCAACTTTTCTTAAATCCCATTTCACCCCGGAAGCGCGCAACATCGGACCGGATAAACCCCAGTTAATCGCTTCATCTCTGGTAATGCAGCCTATCCCTTCAATACGACGGCGGAAAATCGGGTTATTAGTGATTAATTTCTCGTATTCGTCCACTTTGGGGTCAAAATAGTCACAGAAATCCACGCACTTATCCACCCATCCGTAGGGTAAATCCACCGCCACGCCACCAATACGGAAATAATTATTATTAATTAACCGCATTCCCGTGGCAGCTTCCCAGAGGTCATAAATCATCTCCCGTTCCCGGAAAATGTAGAAAAAGGGAGTTTGTGCGCCTACATCCGCCATAAAAGGGCCTAACCAGAGTAAATGGTTAGCGATGCGGTTGAGTTCCAACATAATCACCCGGATATATTGCGCTCGTTTGGGAACGGCGATATCGGCTAATTTTTCGGGAGCATTGACTGTAATCGCCTCGTTAAACATCCCTGCGGCGTAATCCCAACGACTAACGTAGGGAACGTACATGACATTAGTGCGATTTTCGGCAATTTTTTCCATGCCCCGATGAAGATAACCGATCACGGGTTCACAGTCAATCACGTCTTCCCCGTCAAGGGTGACGATTAAGCGTAAAACTCCGTGCATCGAAGGGTGATGGGGTCCCATGTTTAAAACCATGGGTTCTGTTCTCGTTTCAATTTTTGCCATAGGGCTACCGATGATCCCGAAAATCTTTTTAAAGTTATTATAGGTAAACGCTTCGACAATACACAAGGACTATCGGGTATCAGTAATCAGTGATCAGTAATCAGTGATCAGTAATCAGTAGTCAGTAGTCAGGAGATTATTTTTATTTATTCTCCCCACTTCCCTACACCCTACACCCTACACCCTACACCCTACACCCTACACCCTACACCCCACACCCTACACCCTACACCCCACACCCCACACCCCACACCCCACACCCTACACCCCACTTCCCCACACCCCACACCCCACACCCCCACTTCCCCGCTCGATCGAGTACAATAGAGTGTTCAGCAAAAGTGATCGGCTATTAGCTTTGATTAGTCCTTCGGTAAGAATATAAACCAGAGAAAAGAGCCATTAAGAGCGGCAATCAGCTGAAAAAGCTCAAAAACTGAATTTTAGGCTGAAGGCTGACGGTAGCTTGCTGAAAGCTGAATCCCGTTGATAATTTTTTTTACTTGAATCACCGTGGTTATCCAAATCGACTCAACTCAAAACTACGAAACCAAAACCCAAGAGATCGCTAGACAACTTTTAGCCGAAACTCGCGAAAAAAAAGGTCTTTGGTCTGCTTTACAGGATCAAATGCGTTGGGATGATAAATTACTCGATTGGGCAATGTCTAACCCCAATTTACGAGTACAATTATTCCGTTTTATTGACTGTTTACCCGCTTTACGCAGTAATGCCGAGATCGCTAATCATCTCCAACAATACCTCGGTGATGCTTCCGTAGAACTGCCCAGTGCGCTGAAAAGTATCCTCAACTTTAGTGATCCTAACTCCCTACCGGCTCAAACGGCCGCCAGTCTGATCAGTAAATCCGTAGAAACCTTAGCTCGTAAGTATATCGCCGGGGAAGACCTAGAGCAAATTACTCGCACTGTCACCCGTCTGCGCAAGGAAAAAATGGCTTTTACCATAGATCTCCTCGGTGAAGCGGTAATTACTGAAGCGGAAACCCAAGTTTATCTACAAAGTTATCTGGATTTAATGACCCATTTGGCTCAAGAAGCGACCAAATGGAATAAAGTTAGCCAAATTGATGAAGCGGACGGCGACTTATTACCACGAGTGCAGGTTTCTGTCAAGCTAACTGCCTTTTATTCTCAGTTTGATCCCATGGATCCGATTGGTAGTAAGGAGAAAGTATGCGATCGCATTCGCCTACTATTGCGACGCGCTCAGGAGTTAGGGGTAGCAGTCCATTTTGATATGGAACAGTACGTTTATAAAAACCTCACCCTGGCTATCCTGAAAGAATTACTCCTAGAAGAAGAATTTCGCAGTCGTACCGATATTGGCATCACCCTACAGGCATATTTAAGAGATTCTGCCCAAGATTTACAAGATTTAATTAATTGGGCTAAAAAGCGCGGTTATCCCCTGACTGTCCGGCTAGTCAAAGGCGCTTACTGGGATCAGGAAACGATTAAATCTCGGCAAAATCACTGGCCACAGCCGGTATATAACGAAAAATCGGCCACCGATGCCAATTATGAACGGATGACGCGGTTATTATTGGAAAATCATCAATATTTATACGCCGCCATCGGTAGTCATAACGTGCGATCGCAAGCCTTGGCCTGTGCGATCGCAGAAAGTTTAGAAATTCCCCGTCGTCGCTTTGAAATGCAGGTATTGTACGGCATGGGCGACCAATTAGCCAAAGCGTTAGTGAAGCGGGGTCATCGGGTGCGGGTTTATTCCCCCTACGGACAACTCTTACCCGGTATGGCCTACCTAATCCGCCGTTTATTAGAAAATACCGCTAATAGTTCTTTCCTAAGGCAAAATTTGGAGGATCGTCCCGTGGAAGATTTAATCGCAGCCCCCCGGGTTTTAGGCAAGGATAACCCGATTATCGCCGGTTTTCCTAATGCCCCTGATACGGATTATGCTAACGAGCAATTACGAAATAAAGCGAGTCAAGCCCTTACTTTTGTCAAAAATTCCCTCGGTAAGACCTATTTACCCCTAATTAACGGCGAATACGTCGCCACCAATGTTCAAATTAATTCCGTTAATCCCTGTAACCCGCAGGAAATAGTGGGGAAAGTAGGCTTAATTGAGGTGGAACAGGCAGAAAAAGCGATCATAGCGGCAAAACAGGCTTTTCCCGCTTGGAAACGCACCCCAGTGGCTAAAAGAGCCGAAATACTGCGAAAAGCGGCGGATTTGATGGAAGCGCGACGACACGAGTTATCGGCCTGGATTTGTTTGGAAGTGGGCAAAGTTATCCAACAGGCGGATCCGGAAGTGTCAGAAGCGATCGATTTTTGCCGTTATTACGCCTCCGAGATGGAAAGACTGGATTTAGGGCATAATTTCGACGTAGCAGGTGAGAATAATCGTTATTCCTACCAACCCCGGGGTATTGCTTTAGTGATTTCTCCCTGGAATTTCCCCCTAGCCATTGCGGTGGGGATGACAGTAGCGGCTTTAGTAGCCGGTAACTGCACGCTATTGAAACCTGCCGAGACTTCTTCGGTGATTACGGCGAAATTTGCCGAGATTCTCCTAGAAGCGGGTATTCCTGCTGGAGTCTTCCAATATATCCCGGGTAAAGGTTCGCAGGTGGGGGCGCATCTAGTCAGCCATCCCGATGTTCACCTAATCGCCTTCACCGGTTCACGAGAAGTGGGCTGTCGCATCTATACAGATGCCTCTATCGTGCAAAAGGGTCAAAAACACCTAAAACGAGTTATCGCCGAAATGGGCGGCAAAAATGCCCTAATTGTCGATGAGAGTGCCGATTTAGATCAGGCCGTTGTCGGTGCGGTTAAGTCCGCTTTTGGCTACACCGGCCAGAAATGTTCGGCCTGTTCGCGGATAATCGTTCTGGAAAGCGTCTATGATAGCTTTGTTGATCGCTTTGTCGAGGCTACCAAGTCCCTCAATATCGGGCCGACGGATTTACCGAGTACGGAAGTAGGACCGGTTATCGACGAGAAAGCTCAAGCAAGAATTCGGGAATATATCGAAACTGGTAAAAAAGAGGCAGAATTGGCCCTAGAAATGCCGATTCCAGAGGTAGGTTATTTCGTCAGTCCCACCGTCTTTAAAAATGTTCCCCCTGATGCGGTAATAGCGATGGAGGAGATTTTTGGTCCAGTGGTGGCAATTATCAAAGTGAGCAATTTTGAGGAAGCTTTAGCCGTAGCTAACGGAACCGACTATGCTCTAACCGGTGGCTTATATTCTCGCACTCCTGCCCATATTAACCGAGCTACGCAGGAATTTGAAGTGGGAAACCTCTATATTAACCGGGGAATCACCGGTGCGATTGTCTCCCGTCAACCCTTCGGGGGTTTCAAGATGTCGGGGGTAGGTTCCAAGGCTGGGGGTCCCGATTATCTGCTGCAATTCCTCGAACCTCGTCACATCAGCGAGAATATTCAACGTCAGGGATTTGCACCGATTGAAGGGGCCGATTAAGCGATTTATAGCTAGGGTTTGCGGCAAAAAGTTTGTTGGTGGGGTTAGGAGTCAGTATTCTCCGAGTCAGTATTCTCCGAGTCAGTATTCTCCGAGTCAGGAGTCGGTCGTCAGGAGTCAGGAGTCATAATAAATCCAGTTATTAAAAACTGATTATTTATTCTCCGTTTTGCCTTCTGCATGAGTAGAAAACGGGTTTCTCCGAGAAACCCGTTTTCTGTGCGTTACTCAGGAATCAGGAGTCGGTCGTCAGGAGACTATTGTTATTTGTTTTCCCTTCTCCCTGCTCCCTTTCCCCCACTTCCCTATCTCCCCCATCTTCCCACTCTCCCCCATCTCCCCACTCTCCTAGACTTTTTAAACAGGATTTAGTATGACAGGGGACTCCCCAACTGTTGTCTTTCTTACCCGATTTCTTGGCTGTCAACCTACTGCTATATACTTAAGTTGAAAATTGCGTCGGCCTATCAAGAAAAGACTATGACGATTGAAACCGTTGCCACAAAACCCTTTAGTGACCAGAAACCGGGGACTTCTGGATTGCGAAAATCCGTTCCCGTTTTTCAACAACCCCATTATCTGGAAAATTTTATTCAAGCTATCTTCAATACTTTAGACGGTATCGAGGGTCAAACCCTAGTCGTCGGTGGAGATGGTCGTTATTATAACCGTCAAGCTATTCAAACTATCCTGAAAATCGCCGCCGCTAACGGTATCGGTAGAATACTCGTGGGAACCGATGGTATTGTCTCCACTCCGGCTATTTCTGGGTTAATTCGCGAAAATAACGCTTTTGGCGGTATTGTTCTCTCTGCTAGTCATAACCCCGGCGGTCCGGAGGGGGATTTTGGCATTAAGTACAATATTACTAACGGCGGACCAGCCCCGGAAAATATCACCGATGCAATTTATGCCGAGACTAAGGTGATTAGCAGTTATAAAATCCTCTTAGGGGCCGATATTAATCTCGATCGCCCCGGTTCCTTTAAACTGGGAACTATGGATGTGGAAGTGATCGATGCGGTCACTCCCTACGTCAAAATGATGGAAAAGATTTTTGATTTCGATCGCATTCAGGCCCTACTCACTTCTGGTAAGTTTAAAATGTGCATGGATTCTCTCCATGCGGTGACGGGTCCCTACGCTTATGCTCTATTTGAACAGCGTTTAGGCGCGCCCAAAGGTACAGTATTAAATGGTATTCCCCTAGAGGATTTTGGTGGTGGTCATCCCGATCCTAACCTAGTCTATGCCCATGATCTGGTAGAAATTCTCTTTGGTCAAGAGGCCCCGGATTTTGGGGCTGCTTCCGATGGAGATGGCGATCGCAATATGATCCTCGGTCAGAATTTTTTTGTTACCCCCAGTGATAGTTTAGCTGTACTAACTGCCAACGCTCATCTAGTACCGGGCTATCAAAATGGTATCACGGGAGTGGCGCGATCGATGCCCACCAGTGCGGCGGCCGATCGCGTAGCGGCTAAACTGGGAATTGACTGTTATGAAACTCCCACCGGTTGGAAATTCTTCGGTAATTTGTTAGATGCGGGGAAAGCAACCCTTTGCGGTGAGGAAAGTTTCGGCACGGGTTCCAATCATATTCGCGAAAAAGATGGTTTATGGGCGGTTCTTTTCTGGTTAAATATTTTGGCAGTTAAAGGGGAATCTGTAGAGAAAATTGTCCGCAGTCATTGGCAAGAATTTGGCCGCAATTTCTATTCTCGTCATGATTATGAAGAAGTCGCCTTAGAACCGGCTAAAGAGATGATGGCACGTCTCCAGAAGCTGGTTTTAGACCTTAAGGGTAAACAATTTGGTAACTATGAAGTGGAATATGCCGATGATTTTAGCTATACGGATCCCGTGGATGGTAGTGTGAGTAAAAATCAAGGGATTCGCATTGGTTTTACCGATGGTTCTCGGATTATTTACCGTCTATCGGGTACGGGAACTAAAGGGGCAACTCTTCGGGTTTATCTAGAAAGTTATGAACCGGACGCAAGTAAACACGATATCGACACCCAAAAGGCCCTACAGCCGTTAATTGATTTAGCTGAAGAAATCGGTCAAATTCGTCAATCTACCGGACGGGAACAACCCACGGTTATTACCTAAAATCTAGGGAGAAGCTATCAGTTTTTATCGGGGAAATTTTTGACCTGCTCATCACTGATAGCTACTCCTTAATTACTTTCAGTAATTGCCTTGTGGTACAATTTCTGAATTCCCGTCACTAATTTATCTAAAATCGATCGATGGCTATCGTGAGTCGGATCAAAACTCTGCACTTTGGTTAATAATTTTGCTTCCTGTATATCCACGTCGTCATCGCTATAGATTAAAGTGCTGATCGATGTTAGTAGATCTTGATAGATTTCTGGACTAGGATTATCGCCTAAATAGGACTCTAACCATCGATAACATTCACTGGTTTTAACCGGTTTTAGTTCCGATAATAGTGGTTTAATCTCCGGATCATCATCAAGTTTTTCCCTCACAGCTACCTGTCGTAAATAACTCCTTTCTGATGGTTGAATCACACCATCAATCCAGGCAACACCGATGAGAATTTTCAGTAATTGTTTATTTTTCATCTCACACTTCCTTGACTAACTTAGCCATAAAAAAACCGTCTTGATTATGTCGATGGGGTAACACTTCGATCGCTCCCGTTTCTGTATAGTATTCTGAGACGCATGAATTAGAGTCAGGAGTGGCCATTTTCCAATCGGGATGAGCGGCTAAAAACTGCTCGATCACTCTTTCATTTTCTAACGGATTTAAAGTACAAGTGGCATAAACTAAGATTCCCTTCGGTTTTACCCAAGTGGCAGCCGAGGCTAAAAGTTCCCCCTGTCGTTTGGCTAGTACAGGTAAATTTTCTGGTGTTTGTCGCCAACGTATATCAGGACGCTTGTGCAGGGTTCCCAATCCTGAACAGGGAGCATCAATTAGTACACGATCAGCGATGCCGCACCACTGGGGACGATCGCGACTATCCCCTAGATGTATTTCGATCGCTTTTAAGTCTAATCTTTTAATATTGGCTTCTAACTGTCGTAAACGGGATGCCGTTTGATCACAGGCTAATATTCTACCCCGATCGCCCATTAATTCGGCAATATGAGTGGTTTTTCCCCCCGGTGCCGCACAAGCGTCGATAATTGTCTCTCCGGGCTGGGGATCGAGTAGATAAGTGACTAATTGGGCGCTAATATCCTGTAGGGTGTAATTTCCGGCTCGAAATCCCTCTAAACGCTCAATATTGCCTAAACCAGAGGTTAAACGGCAAGCTAGAGGTAACTTAAGATGATTAAAAGTTATATTGGCTGATTCTAACTCATTTTCTAGGGCTTCTCGGCTAGTTTTCAGGGGATTAATCCGAATATCGAGGTCAGGAGAGCGATTAAACCATTGACACAGTTGTTCCGTTTCCGTAACACTAAAGCGATCTAACCACAATTGCACCAACCAATCGGGGAAACTGTGGAGAATGCCCAATCTAGAAGCGGTATTTTCTGGCAAAATTAAAGGATCGTCGCCATTAGCAGTTAAACGGAGATATTGCCGCAGCATTCCGTTAACCACCGCCGCTAATTTGCCTAAATGACTGATTTTAGTTAATTCTACCGCCGTATTCACCGCCGCCGATGGGGGAATCTGGGAGAGATAACGCAGTTGATAAAGACCAATATGGAGAATTCGCCGTAAATCCGGGGGTTGCTGGGCCGCGGTTTTTTTCCCCAAGCGATCGAGCAGCGCATCCAAAGTTCTTTGGCGGCGTATTATACCATAAACAATCTCCGTTGTCAAGGCTTTGTCAAGACAATTTAAGGAACTAGCGGACAAATGGCGATCAAGAGCGCGATCGGGATAGGCGGAAGAGCGATCGATATCGCGTAAAATCAGCAAAGCCAGCTGACGAGCATTATTCATGCAGTTTCCAGACGATTGCGGAGGAATTGGCGTAATATAGTCAGCGCCGGAATGGGGATTTCGTGGCCCATATTTAACTCGTGATATTCGACGTTAACCCCCAAACCAAGCAGTAAATCTCTGGCTTGACGAGCAGCAGCAATAGGAACGACGGGATCCTGCTTACCATGAACAATTAAGACATTTTGTGGACCCTGGGGATGGGGTTCACCGTGCAGATAACCACTCAGGGAACCCAATCCCGCCAAGGGTAAGGATAAACCCACATCCAGCGTCATCGCTCCTCCTTGGGAAAAACCAGTCAAAAAAGTACGCTCTAGGGGAATGCCGGTGGTTGCTTCCAGGGAAATAATCCAATCGTGCAACTGTTGACGACTAGCGACTAAACCTTGATAATCGGAGGTTTCTAACGCATACCAGGCGCGTCCCCCCGGCACTTGCGGATGATCGAAGGGAGCATTAGGAAACAAAAATTGACAATCAGCCAGATCCAACATCGATGCAAGGGGGGCCAGATCCATGGCATCTGCACCCCAACCGTGCAGCATGATCACTAGATAGCGAGCGGGATTTTCCGGGGAAGGGGGAATGACAATCGGGTTAAAAGACAGAGTTTTTTCCTCGCAATTCTCTTTTTTTCTCTATTCTATAGCGGTTTTCCCCGGGGTGAGATGGCTGTGGGGGAGTCTTTTCAGTGATCAGTAATCAGTAACCAGTAATCAGTGAAAAGAAAACTCCGATTACTCCCCCTTCCCTCTCTCGGAGAAGGTTTGGGGGTGAGGACATTGTGGGCGCACGCAGTGCGCCCCTACCATTGGCGCAATGATATTATTGTAGGGGCGAATCACCGTCAAGCTAAAACTAGACAGAATGATCTGGCTATTATTACCCAAACCAGCCTTGAGCCGGTGAAAATGCGGGCTAATTGGCAATTTTTCGGCAAAAAAGTTATCTAGACCTGTTAACAGGCAATTTATCCCTGCAATGAGCTACAATTATCGGTTAAACGTGGTTAATAGTGAGCAGATGCGTCGCATCGAAGGGGCGATTTTTGCCTCTGGTATGCCTGTGGCCGCTTTGATGGAAAAGGCAGCCCTGTTAACGGCACAACAGCTTAAAAAGTCCTATTCTTTGGCTAATTTCCCCAAAATCGGCGTTATCGTTGGCCCTGGCCACAATGGCGGCGACGCTCTCGTGATTGCTAGAGAATTACATCTCGCCGGTTATCAAGTATCTCTTTTTTGTCCGATCGCCAAACTCAAGGATTTAACAGCACAACAGGCTAATTATGTCAAGCATTTAGGCTTAATTTTTCAGAAAACTTTAGAATCTTTGGAGGATTGTCAGTTAATTATCGATGGTCTTTTCGGTTTTGGTTTAGAAAGGACTTTATCGGGAGAGATTGCCGAATTAGTCGATAAAATTAATAGTTGGCAAAAACTGGTAATTAGTATCGATATTGCTTCGGGAATTCACACCGACACCGGAGAGGTTTTAGGCACGGCAATTAAAGCCACTCATACCTTTTGTTTGGGACTCTGGAAGCGAGCTTTTTTCCAAGATGTGGCCTTACCCTATCTGGGTAAAGTGGAGTTAATTGATATAGGAATTAGTCCCCTTGACCTAGAAACAATTTTACAAGATTCACCGCCAATTCTGAGGGTTAATCCCGATCTAATTCGCCCTTATTTACCTTTACCCCGTCCTCTCCTTACCCACAAATATCAGCAGGGACATTTATTAATTATCTGTGGTTCTCGTCGTTATGCAGGGGGGGCAATTCTCGCAGGATTAGGAGCGCGAGGTAGTGGTGTGGGAATGCTTTCTATTGCCGTTCCTGCTGCCCTTAAATCTTTATTAATTAGTCATTTACCAGAAGCATTAATTATCGATTGTCCCGAAACTGCCACGGGAGCTATTGCCGAACTTCCCCTCGAATTAAATAATTATCATGTCCTCGCCTGTGGTCCTGGATTAACCACAGAAAATCCTGCTATTATCGAACAGGTTTTAGACAGTGATAAGGCGATTATACTCGATGCCGATGCTTTAAATATTTTGGCTCAACTGGGTACAGAAAAATTATCATCTCGTCAGAATAAGACAATTTTAACGCCTCATTGGGGAGAATTTAAACGCTTATTTCCTAACTTATCAGGTTCTCAGGACAGGATTAATATCACTCAAGAAGCATCTCGACAAAGTGGTGCAATTGTCTTATTAAAAGGAGCCAGAACTATAATCGCCTCCCCGGAAGATAAAATGTATATAATCCCCGAAAGTAGCTCCGCTCTAGCGCGAGGTGGTAGTGGTGATGTCTTAACGGGATTAATCGGCGGATTCTTAACCCAAATGCCGGATAATCCCCCAGAAGCGACCGCATTAGCGACTTATTTACACGCTCAAGCCGGCATTTTAGCGGCCAAAGAAAGGACAGAATTAGGAGTAGATGGAGTGACTTTAGCTAATTATTTATTTGCTGCCCTTAAAGGTTTAAATTAACGTTAGTTAGATGAAGTTAAAAAAGGGCAGAAGGTAGAGCAGGTAAGTCTTTTGACTCTAAATCAAGAGAAGGCTTAACAAGATGATAAGTGTAAGCAATCAGACCCCCCTAAAAGGTTAACCATAAAATTCCAGATACTACGATGTCGGGTGTGTTGGATTGGACAGATATTCTTCAAGATGAGAACAGGCGTTCGCCCAGAGAGATTAATTTTCCCTTTTTCTGGCACTAACATCGGATTTTAACAGGTCAAAAACCTTATTTAGGGCTTGCTGAATAAATCTAAAAACCTTGTTGGATAAGGCTTTTAGACTTTTTTGACCTCAAAAAGTGCCGACCATTGGAGGGATCAGGGGTAAAATTCAGGTACTTTTTCCCTGAAAATTAGGTAACTGACTAC